>DATCYL010000311.1:0-11544 GCA_036570305.1 Lachnospiraceae bacterium | reverse complement strand
ATCTCTTCTTTCTCTGCTTTCTCTTCTACTACTGATTCCTTCTCTTCCTGCTCTACATCTTGACCGACTTCCTTTATATCCTTTAAAAATCCTCTGATACTACTGATAATAAAATACAAAGCTGCCACAATAAAAAGCAGGCTAAATCCTATAAAGGCAAGGCGAGAATCACCACCTTCTCCCATAAGCGCCTTTTTCAACATAGGAATTGCCAAATACAGAAGATAGGCTCCTGCCATGATTCTGATTATATAAGAAAACTGTGAATTTTTTCTCACTACATTTGCCCCTCTCTTATGCTTTTTTCATTTCATTTTCTTTTTCTAAATCTTGTGCCTCTAAAACTTCTTTTCCCTCAAAATCCTCTACCGGCTCTTTTTCATAGGACTCTGCTTCTGCCTTTGCAAGCTCTCTAGCTTTCTCCTCTTCAATATCCGCTATTAATTCGGAAATATCCGGAATCTCACCTGCACCCAAAACATCTGTCTGTGGCTGTACTTCCTGAATGGTAACGGTTTCCACCTCTTGACCTTCCTCATTATGAAGCTCAATTTCTGTCACTTCCGGCTTTCCGCCGCCTGACATAATTTCCTCTAAAGGTGTTACCTTCTCTGCACGAAAATAAGTTTCAGCGATAGAACGAATCTTTTTAGCCAAAGCATTATCCATGTCTTTTATCTGCATACGCCATTGCCAATTTTCACCCAAAGTCGAGGGAGTATTAATTCGCCCCTCTTTTCCAAGCCCTAAGTAGTCTTGCATAGGAATAATGCAACGATTAGCAACGCTCGCCATTGCCATATAGATAAAAGCATAACTTACAGGCTCTTTTAAATTCTCATCTATCCTGGTATACCTTTTGGCAAATTCCTTCTCTCTGGGACTTAAAGTCGAAAACCAGTCTACACTTGTTGCATTATCATGCGTCCCTGTATATACCACACAGTTCTTTTTATAGGTATGAGGAAGGTACTCACTCTCACTTTCCGGATCAAAAGCAAACTGCAATACTTTCATACCCGGATAGCCTGTATCCTTTAAAAGTTCACGAACTCCCTCTGTGATATAACCCAAATCCTCAGCAATAATATCTAATTTCCCTAATTTTTTTCTAATAGCATCAAAAAGCTCAATTCCCGGACCTAACTCCCACTCTCCATTTAATGCGGTTTTTTCTCCAAAAGGAACGGCATAATATTCATCAAATCCTCTAAAATGATCAACTCTTACCACATCATAAAGAGCAAACTGATGCTCCATACGCTGAATCCACCATCTATACTTGGTCTTTCTATGATTTTTCCAGCTATAGAGAGGATTTCCCCACAACTGTCCCGTTTCTGAAAAATAATCTGCCGGGCAACCTGCTACAGCTATCGGCTCTTCTCCTCCCTTATCAAACTGAAACAGTTTTCTATTGGCCCATACATCGGCACTATCCATAGAAACATAGATAGGAATATCTCCTATGATTTTAATTCTGCAACGGTTGGCATATCTTTTTAGTTCCTGCCACTGCTTCATAAACTGATACTGGGTAAACTTCACAAATAATATATCCGACCGTAACTGGCGCTTATATTTGCCTAGAGCAAAGGTACTTCTTGCCTTTAATTTAGGCTCCCATTCCATCCAGCTTACACCGCCAAAATGACCTTTTAGAGCTGTAAAGAGGGCATAATCATCCAACCAATAGGCCTCATCCTTTACAAAGCGCAAAAAATCTCTATCGCTGGTCGAAAAACGTTCAAAAGCCTTTCGTAAAGCCTGGTTTTTAGAAACATATATTTTCTGGTAATCTACTCTTTTTTCATCTTCTCCCCAGTCTAATCCGTCACACTCTTCCTTACTAAGCAAGCCATCCTCTATAAGTCTCTCCAAGTCTATATAATAGGGATTTCCTGCAAAAGTAGAAAAAGACTGATAAGGAGAATCTCCATAACCGGTAGGACCCAAAGGGAGTACCTGCCAGCATTTTTGTCCCGCATCTCTTAAAAAATCGACAAAAGCATAAGCCTCTTTTGAAAAACTTCCGATACCATATTTAGACGGCAAAGCAAAAATCGGTAATAAAATTCCGCTATCTCTCATAAATTCCTCCTATTTTCTTTTACATTTATGAATCCAAATAACCCCACCTACAAATACACATAAGGTAACAGGAACATAGGCATAAGTCAACCAGACAAGACCATCTCCCACAAATGCCATCACAAGCTCAATTAATCCTAAACACAGTGCCATCACTGCCGTTGCTCTTACTAATTTAGGATAATCGTATTCCTTTTCCAGGCGCTTTTTATTTTGCCCCTTTCCTCCAAATAGAATAAAATCTCCTTTTCCCGCAAACAACAAACCGGCTACTCCCAATAATATAATAGCAAGAGCCCAATCCATCCAGCCTCCAAATCCCATTTTCTCGTCCTCCAATTACTTTCTGCTCAATAGTTCTTTATTAATTTCCAATTATAGCATAAAAATTGCTGACAAGAAAATATTTTCATCGTCTTTTTCACAGCCTAAGAAAACCTTATCCCTATTAACCTTACATAAAACCTTGCCCTTTATTATATCTGTCGAAAGATGACAGCGATAAAACACCCTTTTATGGCTTTATCGCTTATTAGCGGTCGCCGAATACAGTCTGACAAAAAAACCTGCTAGGCTTGTCACCATGGTAAAAGGAGTAAAGATATCTGCCAAAGCAAATATCTTTACTCCCATCTAATGAAAACTTAGTTTACCATAAACTCAATCTTTCTCTTTTTAAGATATTTCCAATCTTTCCAAAACTTGTCCTACTTCTTTTACCGGGATAATTTCCAATTTATCCTTTACTTCTTTTGCCACTTCCTCAAGATCCTCTACATTTTCTTCCGGAATAAAGACGGTTTTTACTCCGGCTCTGACCGCTGCCATAAGCTTCTCCGGCAAACCGCCTATTGGCATAACGCCCCCCCTAAGAGAAACCTCTCCGGTCATAGCATAGTCCGGTTTTGCCACCTTTTGTCTAACCAAAGATGCCAATGCCGTAGTCAGTGTAATACCGGCAGAAGGTCCATCCTTTGGAACTGCCCCCTGAGGAATATGAATATGTAAGTCATTTTCTTTAAATAAATTTGTACTTTCCGGAAACATAGATTTTACAAGAGTAATGGCAATTTGCACCGACTCTTTCATCACGTCCCCCAACTGACCCGTCACAATCGTTTTTCCACTTCCCTTAGTAAACAAGGTTTCAATAAAAAGAATTTCTCCCCCCGCTCTTGTCCAGGCAAGTCCCGTTACGATACCCGGTCTCGTATTTTCTAAAACATTGTCATGACGCATTGGCTTTGCATCCAGATATTCCCTTAATTTTTTAGGGCTGATACGAAGTGCCTTTTTTTCTCCCTTGACTAATTTTACAGCCGCCACTCTACACAAAGCATTTAATCTCTTTTTTAAGCCTCTGACCCCTGCCTCCGCAGTATAATCGGAGATAATGGTACGAATTGTCTCCTCATTTACCTTTAAAAGATCTTCGGAAATCCCCATGGATTTCATAGCTTTAGGAAGCAAATGCTTTTTGGCAATCTGTACCTTTTCTGTCGCGGTATACCCCGAAAAAGGAATGACTTCCATTCGATTTAACAAAGGCTCAGGAATCGTATCAATACTATTTGCCGTACATACAAAAAGTACCTGCGATAAGTCATAAGGGACATTCATATAGTGGTCTGTAAAGGTACTGTTTTGCTCCGGATCTAAGACTTCCAAAAGTGCACTTGCCGGATCTCCGTTGTAAGAGCTTGATAACTTATCAATCTCATCTAAAACCATCACCGGATTTGACACACCGCTTTTTTTGATTCCATCCATAATTCTTCCCGGCATAGCCCCTATATAAGTACGTCTATGTCCTCGGATATCCGCTTCATCCCTGACACCACCAAGACTTACTCTTACATACTCTCTCTTTAGTGCTTTTGCAATACTCTGTCCTATACTTGTCTTTCCGGTACCCGGTGCCCCTACAAATAAAAGAATAGAACCTGATTGCTTTTTATTTAAATTCATTACCGCAATTTGCTGAATAATTCTTTGCTTTGCTTTTTTTAAGCCATAATGTTCACTCTCCAGCGTTTCTTGCGCCTCGTTCAAATCTATATTTCGCTGCCTTGCCTTTTTCCATTTAAGACTTGTTAGAAAATCCAAATAATCATAGAGCATTCCGTATTCATTACTATGGTTACCTTCCATTTTCATGCGTCCCAAAACCTTTAAGGCCTCTTCTTTTGCAGTCTCATTCATTTGAGCTTCTTCAATTCTGATTTCCAGCTTTCGTATATCGGAAATATTCTCAGGATGCATTTCATCTAATTCTTTTTGCAAATATTCCATTTGCTTTTTTATAGCTGCTTCACGATAAGCCTTTCTATTATCCGATTCCTGTGCCTCCTCTGCCTCGTTACTAATCTTAGTCATCTCTAAGAATTCATAAATAGCTGTACATAAAAGCTCCACCCTATGGCTTACGCTATCAGTCTCTAAGATTGCATATTTGTCTTCATTGGAAATCAAAAGCCTATGGGCGATAGAAGTTGCCACTTCTCCAAAACTTTCCCATTTAGAAATAAATCCCCTCACCATATTCCCCCATTGAAATCTGGTGACCGTTTTTATAATATCTGCTTTTATCTTTTTTAATTCTTCTTTTTCTTTTTCAGGTTCTAAATCTTCAATATCCGGTCTGTGTCCAAAGATAATTTCCATGTGATTTTCATCATCAACCATAATGGTCTCCACATCCACACGACTTTCTACCTTTACTTCCACATAACCGTTAATATCTGTTTCCGTTACTTTTCCCAAGGCTCCTATCGGAAAGAACAAATCCTGAGATAGTACTTGTTCTTGAATATTTTCTCTTGCAAATAAAAGAACCACCTCATCTTTTGTCTTGGCATCTCTGCCTGCTATGTCTGCAAAAACCTCCCCTTTAAAATATATATGAGAACCCGGTATTGCCACTGTGTTATAAATAGGTATTGCTATCATAATACTTCCTCCCGTTTTATCAGCACTCTTTTTATTTGAGTGCTAATTGTCATTTAAAATAAATACTCTCTCTAGCGAGCATGATCAGTTGCTTACAATTTAGTTTTACTTAGGATAGCATTCTTTTTTACCCTTGTCAATATTTTCCTGAGTATTTTAGTCGGATTTTTTAGGAACAACTAAAAATTCCTATCTAAAGAAGTAACGACCTCCTACATTTACACTCGACTCGTTTACATATCTTTTCTATAAAAAAGACCCCAGAAAAAGTCTTTTTCTCCTCCTAGGGTCTTAATATCACACTTAAAATATATTGATTATTGGCAAAAGTTCTTTGACTAATATCTTCTAAACGAATCAAGTCCACTTCCTGCCATATTTCTTCCGCCACCAACATAATATTGGCAAACATAATACCAAAGTTAATTTCATCATACTTGCCTAAATGTTCAATACTTCTTTTTTTAGAAAATATATGAAAACGATTATCATAAACCACAAAACGCCAAGGCTGAGAATTCAGATAGGAAGGTGCCATCCTTGCCGCTTCTAAAATCTGCTTCATCCACTGTCTGGTAACTTCCTTATATACACATAAATCCACCAAAGGCAAACGATTTGCATCGATAGGTTTTCTTACATGGCTTCCCACGCTTTTTCCAAATGCCATCAAAAAAACAAGACCTTTATCTCCTGCCGGTGTTTTTTGTGCCCTGATTTTTGTACTTGCAAGAAAACAGGTTCCTAAACCTCTGCAACACAAATATAAAGCCATTTGCTGCATAAGGTATCCTGCATTCATTTTACATTTATCCTTATCCTCAGAATAAATAGCCAAGTAGTACGGTGCTTTAACACTAAAAAATCCCAGCAGACGCTCCTTTTGTTTGGTGTTGTCTATAATTGCCATCTCTGTATGAATTGCCGGAAATAAAGCTCTTATCTCCTGCATATAATTACTAATATCTTCCATCAGCTTTCCACTGATAGCCTCCATCTTATATTTTCTTACTGATTTTCTTACCGAGATAGCTTCATATATATTCATCATCTTCACCCTTAATCTTTTTGTAACATTATTGTAACAAGGTTAGAAAATAATTTCAATTGGAAAACTTTCTTTTTCTTGCTTTTTTATGCAAGTAATTGTATTATTAGTTTAATACAATAATACAAAGGAGGAATGAGGATGGCATGGAAATTAGATTCTCAAAGACCCATATATCTTCAAATTGTAGAGCGTATCCAATATGATATTGTCTCCGGCAGATATAAACCCGGTGAGAGGCTCCCATCTGTAAGAGATCTGGCTCTTGAGGCTTCTGTAAATCCCAATACTATGCAAAAGGCTTTATCCGAACTGGAACAAGGACAGTTAGTCTATAGCCAGAGAACCTCAGGCAGATTTGTTACCGAAGACTTATCCCTTATCCAAAGTGTGAGGGAAGAATTGGCAAAGTACCAAATTCGCGATTTAATTATGAGAATGAAAAAACTTGGTTTTCAAAAAGACGGAATTTTAAAATTAATTGACAGCATTTATGAGGAGGTGGCTATTTCTTATGAGACTGGAATGTAAAAATCTTTCAAAACAATATAAGAAAAAAATGGCTTTAAATAATATTTCCCTAACAATTGATGAAGGAAAAATTATTGGGCTGATAGGACCTAACGGTGCCGGAAAAACAACACTGATAAAACTTATCAACGGTCTTTTAACTCCCTCTGGTGGAGAAATTTTGATTGATGGCAAGGCACCCGGCATTGAGAGTAAGTCCATAATTTCTTATCTACCTGACAAAACCTATCTTTCTTCCTGGCAAACCGTTCATCAGGCTATTTCTATGTTTGCAGATTTTTATCCTGACTTTGACAGAAGTCGTGCCTATCATATGGTAGAAAAACTGAAACTGGATCCTTCTCAAACTCTAAAGACTATGTCTAAAGGAACACAGGAAAAAGTGCAACTTTTGCTGGTTATGAGTCGAAGAGCTAAACTTTATATTTTAGACGAGCCTATTGCCGGTGTTGATCCTGCAGCCAGAGATTATATTCTTACTACTATTTTAAATAATTACCAGCAGGATGCCACTATTTTAATTTCCACACATTTAATTTCTGACGTGGAAAATATTCTGGACGAGGTGATTATCCTAAAAAACAACAAGTTATATCTACATGACACTATAGATGCCATCAGAGAAAAACACGGAAGTTCTGTAGATACTTTATTTAGGGAGGTATTTAAATGTTAGGAAAATTAATTAAACAAGACTTTTTGTACAGTTATAAAATACTCGTCTTGGTACATCTTGCACTGATTGTCTTTTCTATCATCGGCTACTTTTTCATTAGCCCCCTCTTTGCAGCAGACAGTGTTGTCAAAGAAAACAGTGCTTTATTAGTAATTATTCCCACACTGTATATTATTTTTATTTTCATTGCCAGCTATACCTCTTATATTCTGCTGACTGTTCGCTATTATAAAAGTATGTACGGGCAGGAGAGTTACTTTACCCACACACTGCCGGTAAGTTCCGGACAGTTACTGCTTGCTAAAGTCATTGTGTTTTTTATCTGGTCTATGATTACCTTGATTTGTTCTATTGGATGTGGATTTTTGCTATTATTACAACCTATTCTTAAAGAGTCGGACAATATCCTTTCTGTCCTTTTTGCAGGCTTAGACAGTTTTCAAATGCCTAGAGTTTTAGTGATTCTTATGATTCTTTTGCTCGTTTTTTCCGCAACTTTATTTGGGATCTTATCTATCATGGGAAGCATTAATATTGGAGGATTTTTCTTTAAGCAAAAAATTATTGCCTCCATTATTGCTTATATCATTATTTCTCTAGTCACCCAGCTGCCATTCATCTTCTTTCCCATTGTCCCGTCCTCAGCAGAAATGAGTGACGCAATCATGGCAGCACAATATTTTAAAAATTATATTATTTTCGGTATCGTATTTTCCCTTGCAGGCTCTAGCATTTTAGCCTTTATCAGTTGGTATCTTCCGGCAAAAAAATTAAATCTAAACTAAAAGTAGTTCTTTAAATTCTAACTTCTAAAATAAGAGGTCACGGAAATTTAGGGTAAACCTTAAATCTCCGCGACCTCTTATTTTTTAATCTACTTGACTAAGAAGGGTAGCCACTTTCTTACCTTTAAAGAGAATCTGCATAAGCACAAATATCCTCTTTTAATCGCTCCCAGGCATCCTCATGTTCCACATAGTAAAGTGGACACATCTTCCCCGTCACGTCGTAATGGCGAATAATCTCCGCTTTTTTTATCTTATATCGTGCACATAACCAGCCGGAAAGTTTGACAAGAGAACTATAGGTCTCTTCCTTAAATTTTCCTGTATCATCCGGATGACAGCACTCAATAGAAATTGTATCTATATTTCTGTCATTAGAGGCATATGAAATTTCTTTGGTAGGGATACACTGTATCACTTCTCCCGACAATCCAACAATAAAATGACTACTGGCTTTTCTTTCATGGGAATGACTTAAGCTTTCAAAATAGTCTCTATTTGCTTTAGCAGAAGAGGAAGGATTGGCTGTATAATGTATTACTAAACCTTTTACTTGAGAAAGGGATGTTCCCGGTCTTGTATAGTTGCTGATAGACAGTAAATCCACCGTAATTTGAGGAGCACCCGTCCAGTCAATATTTTCCTTGTTTTCCCCATCAATTTTCTTATTCCCTAATGATTTAATGATTTTTATACCTATACATATCCCCACGATAATAAGAACAGATATGAGTAAAAGGCATAGGCGTCTTTTTAACTCCTGCTGTCTTCTTTTTTTCTTTGATGACGTCTACGTTTCCTGTCTTCCATATGGTTCTCCCTAAACTTTATCTTTCAGAGCATTACCCTTTATGCACAATAAGCTGCCTTGCAGGCAGCTTATCTATCTTTATTATTCTACACTGTAATTTGGAGCCTCTTTTGTAATCTGAATATCATGAGGATGTGACTCTTTTAAGGATGCGGAAGAAATCTTTACAAACTCTCCCGTCTCTTTTAAAGTCTCAATATCCTTTGCTCCACAATATCCCATACCTGAACGCAAACCGCCGATTAACTGGAAAACTGTATCTTCTAAGAGACCTTTGTAAGCCACACGTCCCTCGACCCCTTCCGGCACCAGCTTTTTAGCATCTGTCTGGAAATATCTGTCCTTACTTCCATTTTCCATTGCGGAAATAGAACCCATACCACGATACACTTTAAACTTTCTGCCTTGGAAAAGTTCAAAATTCCCCGGGCTCTCATCACATCCCGCAAAGATACTACCCATCATACATACATTGGCTCCGGCTGCAATTGCCTTAGTCATATCTCCTGAATATTTGATACCACCATCTGCAATAATAGGGGTTCCCGTCTTTTTTGCCTCCTCGTAGCATTCCATAATCGCGCTAATCTGAGGCACTCCGATTCCTGCCACTACACGAGTGGTACAGATAGAACCGGGACCGATACCGACTTTTACCGCATCCGCTCCGGCTGCAATCAAATCTCTGGTAGCTGCCGCTGTAGCAACATTACCTGCAATCACTTGAAGTTCAGGATATTTTTCTTTGATTTGACGCAGAGTATTTATAATATTCGCTGAATGTCCATGTGCAGAATCAATCACCAGCACATCAACTCTGGCTTCTACCAAAGCATCCACACGGTCCATAACATTTGCCGTAACACCCACTGCCGCTCCACAAAGAAGTCTTCCCTGACTATCTTTCGCAGATAAAGGATACTTGATTTGCTTTTCAATATCTTTAATTGTAATAAGACCCTTTAATTCAAAATTATCATCAACGATAGGTAATTTTTCTTTTCTCGCACTGGCAAGAATTTTTTTAGCCTCCACAAGAGTAATTCCCTCTTTTGCAGTAATTAAACCTTCTGAAGTCATGGACTCTTTGATTTTTTTAGAAAAATCCTCCTCAAATTTCAAATCACGATTGGTAATGATTCCTACCAATTTCTTTCCCTCAGTAATCGGTACCCCTGAAATTCTAAATTTTGACATCAATTCATTAGCATCTGCTAAAGTATGCTCCGGAGATAAGTAAAAAGGATCCGTAATAACTCCATTTTCCGAACGTTTTACTTTGTCTACTTCTTCTGCCTGCTCCTCGATAGACATATTTTTATGAATAATTCCAACCCCACCCTGTCTTGCCATGGCAATGGCCATACGATGTTCTGTTACCGTATCCATTCCCGCGCTCATCATGGGAACGTTCAAAACGATTTTCTTTGTCAAATGAGTCTCCAAAGATACCATATTCGGTGTAACCTCAGAATATGCCGGTCTCAAAAGTACATCATCAAAAGTAATTCCTTCTCCAATTATCTTACCCATTTTTTCCTCCGCTTTCATTCTTTTGATTATTTGGCAATACGCACAATTTTTTCTTTCATAATTCTACAAATATGCCAGTTTTCTTTTTGTTTTTAAAATAGATACTAACAAACTTGAAATCTTCTGTCAATCATCAATCCATAAAAACTTTTCTTGGAAATCTCTGTTTAATATCTCCTAACATATGCTCATCCAATTCCAATTTAATAGCTCTTCTTTTTCCATTGTCCGAAAGAATCAAAAGATAACTTTTATTTTCCTCTATCCTAGAAGAAAAATCTTCCACTTTTAAGTTTCCTTGCCGATAAGAATCCAATCGATGAGACTTAAAAGGTGCCATTATCTCCAGATTATTTAAGTCCACACTCACAGCTTTTTTTCTTCGGGATTTGGAATAGATTCTATCCACATCAATACTTCCATTCACATAAAGGTACTCATACTCCACATCAAAGGTAGGTAAAAAGAAATAATCTACCACTAAAAAAAGCACTCCCAAAACTAAAAATTCCGGAAAAAGCACAATTCCTGCTGCGAAGGATAGAGTAGTCAACATAATCAGTCCCACTTTTGCAATTTTATCCCCTACTGTCATCTTTCTGGCTACCAGCAATTCAGAATACAAATCGTTCACTTTACTTCCTCCAATTTCTCTGTAATTTTTACTAATTTTAACACAAAAGAGAGACAAGGTCTATTCCCTTGTCCCTCTTTTCTTACTTCTATTTTTAAAAAATTACATCATTCCCATTCCCGGAGCACCTGCCGGCATAGCCGGAGCATCCTCTTTGATATTTGCTACTACAGATTCTGTTGTAAGTAATGTAGATGCCACACTTGTTGCATTTTGAAGAGCACTTCTTGTTACCTTGGCAGGATCAAGAATACCTGCTTCTACCATGTTTACATAAACTTCTTTGTATGCATCAAATCCTACTCCAACTTCAGACTCTCTTACTTTATTGATAATTACAGAACCTTCTAATCCTGCATTTGCAGAGATATGGAAAAGTGGTGCTTCCAAGGCTTTTGCAATAATATTTGCACCGGTCTTTTCATCTCCCTCTAAAGTTTCAATCCATGGGAGCAACTCCTTACTTGCATGGATATATGCAGAACC
>DATCYL010000310.1:0-4810 GCA_036570305.1 Lachnospiraceae bacterium | reverse complement strand
TGGTACTTATGCACCGATGGGCTATGACATTGGGAATGTTGTGGCAAATATGATTTTTGCCTATGACAATGGGCTTGCCTACGGTAAAGACGATTTTTGCCAATGGACCTTAAGTGTGATAGAAGATACAGTAAATTTATTTGCTGAAAAATTCCTTGCTATCTATGATGAGGTAGTAACAGAACCTATGGCTAAGGTGAAAGGTTTTAAGGAGTGGTATTTGGGGGAAATATTAAGGGATACTGCAGGTTATGCCGGTACGGAGCTTCATAGGCGTACAGTGGGAATGGCAAATGTAGTAGATGTGACTACGATTAAGGAAGAAAAAAAGAGGCTCTTGGCAGAAAGAATTAATATCTATGCAGGAAAAGATTATATTAAAAATGCTAAGACGTTTAAGACGGGAAAAGACTTTGTAGATGCCGTTTTAAAAGCTAAGGAAATGGCAGAAAAAAGCCTTGCCTAAAAAGAAAAAAGACAGGGGAAGAAAAGGAGAAAACTCATGGGTGTAGAAGAATTTTTTGAAGAAGTGATTTCCGTAAAAATGACAAAAGATAATCAGGCGATTGATATCATCGATCAGACCTTATTACCGGGCACAATTAAGAGGATTTGCTTAAAAACAAAAGAAGAAATTTGGGAAGCAATTAAAAAGTTAAGAGTGCGAGGAGCTCCGGCAATCGGTGTATGTGCCGGTTTTGGTCTGGCTCTCTTGGCATCCTATATAGAGGAAGAAGATTTTGATGGTTTTTATAAAAAGCTTAAAGAAGATAAGGAATATCTGGCATCGTCAAGACCAACTGCTGTCAATCTTTTTTGGGCATTAAATCGCATAGATGATAAGGCTTTAGAACTTAGACAAAAACCGGTAGAAGAAATAAAAAGACTTCTTATGGAAGAGGCATATCTGATTCAAAAAGAGGATATTCAAATCAGCAAGAGTATCGGAACTTATGGATTTGAATTACTTCAAAAGTTAAAAAAAGAAGGAAAAGAAATCGGTATTTTGACCCATTGCAATGCAGGAACATTAGCGACTGCCAAATATGGAACAGCGACAGCACCTATGTATATGGCACTGGAGAGGGGATGGGCAGGCAGCGATATGCATGTTTACTGTGATGAGACAAGACCCCTTTTGCAAGGGGCAAGACTTACGGCATTTGAGCTTTATAAGGCGGGAGTTCATACGACACTACAGTGTGATAATATGTCTTCGATCCTTATGAAATCAGGTAAAATTGATATTATTTTTGTGGGATGCGACCGTGTGGCAAAAAATGGAGATGCTGCAAATAAGATAGGAACCTCCGCCCTGGCAATTTTGGCAAATCATTATAAAATTCCTTTTTATGTATGTGCTCCCAGCTCTACCATAGATACGCAAACACTGACCGGAGAAGAGATTCCTATTGAGATGAGAGACAGTGAAGAAGTGACTTCTATGTGGTACAAAGAGCCTATGGCCATAGAGGGATTGGATGTTTATAATCCGGCATTTGATGTAGCAGACCACCGATTGATTACCGGAATCATCACAGAAAAAGGGATTGCGACAGCACCTTTTGATGTAGCTTTTGAGAAACTGGGAATAAAATAAAATAAAAGAAAAGAGAGGGTAGATATATGTTGAGAAATATTCCGGACTGTATATCTCCGGAACTTTTAAAAGTTTTACATGAAATGGGACATGGAGATTGTCTGGTTCTGGGGGATGCTAATTTTCCGGCAACAGCTCTGGCAAAAGAAGGAAAGGGTATCAATATTCGTTGCGACGGGCAAAATCTTTTGGAGCTTATGGAGGCGATTTTATCTTTGATGCCTTTGGATAGCTTTGTAGAAAACCCTGTAAAAATTATGGATAAAGGGACTAAAAGTCAGAATCTTCAAATCCCGATTCATGGAAAAATAATAGATTTGGTAGAAAAGTATCATAAAAAAGAGGCAGTTTCCATGGTGGAGAGATTTGACTTTTATGAGGAGTCGAAAAAAGCCTATGCGACTGTATCTACTACAGAAAAGGCTCCTTATGCTTGTGTGATTTTGCAAAAAGGCTGTTTGTAGAAATTTGTAAATGCCAAGGAGGTAGAAAATGAAAAAAATTATAAATAATCCAAAAGACTACACCGACGATATGCTCAAAGGAATATATCTGGCACACAAAGAAGAAGTAACTTATGCCGAGGGAGATATGCGCTGCTACTGTGCTATTAAAGAAAAGAAAGGAAAGGTAGCCATTGTAACGGGTGGCGGATGTGGGCACTTACCTCTCTTCTTAGGATATGTAGGAAAAAATATGTTGGACGGTTGTGGTGTGGGTAGTGTATTTCAGTCCCCATCGTCTGAACAGATTGCCAATATTACCCGTCGGGTAGATGAGGGGGCAGGAACTTTGTTTTTATATGGAAATTATACCGGTGATATTATGAACTTTGATATGGCGGCAGAATTTTTGGAGATGGATGATATTCAGACAAAGAGTATTGTAGGTGCAGACGATGTGCTTTCCAATCAAGATATAGAGGCAAGGCGAGGCGTAGCAGGTATTTTCTTTATGTATAAATGTGCGGGAGCAAAAGCTGCACAGATGGGTAACTTAGAGGAAGTGTATGGGGCGGCAAAAAAGGCTAAGGATAACACACGCACAGTAGGTTTTGCATTGACACCTTGTGTAATTCCTGAATTAGGCCATAGTAATTTCTCTTTGGGAGAAAATGAGATGGCATTTGGAATGGGTATTCACGGGGAACCGGGTGTTTGGAATGGAGAGGTAAAAGAGTCCAAAGAACTTGCCGGGGAAGCTGTGGAAGCTATTTTAAAGGATATGCCTTTGGAAGATGGGGATGAAGTTTGCATCCTTATCAACGGTTTGGGAGCCACTTGTCTTGAAGAACTTTACATTTTGCTGGGCGATGTCATGGAGATTTTGCAGAATAAAAAAGTTTCCGTTTATAGAACGTTTGTGGGAGAGTATGCTACCAGCATGGAAATGATGGGAGCTTCCATATCCATTTGTAAGGTAGATAAAGAGATGAAAGAATGGATAGATATGCCGGTGCACACCCCTTTTTATGTGCAGGATTAAATGGAGGTAGAATATGATTCGTTTAGAAAATCTTTCAAAGTTTTTTCAAGGGGCAAGTCTTATCTTTGAAGAAAAAAAAGAAGAATTGTGTCAGATGGATGCTTATATGGGAGACGGTGATTTGGGTCTTACTATGAGCAAGGGATTTGGGGCACTGCCTTTGCTGATTGAAGAAAATAAAGAAGAAGACTTAGGGAAAACCCTAATGAAAGCCGGTATGAAAATGGCAGCCTTTGTGCCATCGACCATGGGAACCTTGATGGCAAGCGGTATCATGGAGGGGGCAAAAAAGTTAAAGGGACATACCTATATCGATAGAGAAGAGCTGGTACTTTTTTTGGAAGGGTTCTATCAGGGGGTAGAAAAAAGAGGGAAGTGTAAGTTAGGAGAAAGAACTCTTTTGGATGCTATGTATCCTGCCTATGAAGAGGCAAAATCTTCTATGGAGGCAGGAAAAGACTTTGATGAGATTTTAAAATCCGCCTGTGCGGGTGCCAAAAAGGGGCTAGAGGAAACGAAAGATATGTTACCCCGATACGGAAAGGCGGCTGTATTTGCCGCCAAAGCCATAGGGGTGGAAGACCAGGGTGCCAAAGCAGGATATTATTTTTTAGAGGGTTTGGCAAAGTACCGGGGAAATAATAAGTAAAAAATTCGAAAAGTAGCTGTTCATCCTAAAGTTACGGTAAAAGAAAATTTACTGTAGAAAACATGGGAGGGCAGCTACTTTTGTTTTTTGAATTTTTATAGCTATTTTTAAAGAAAGACCTTATAAAGAGAAACTTTTGCCGGTAATAGAAAGAAACTCATCCAAATGCGTTGAAAAAAGAGGGGGGAATTAGTAAAATAAGAGGAGTTTTAGATGGGGAGGAATTGATTTGCAGGGTGTTTTAAATGAAATTAATGAAAATCAGGTTTTGAAATATTTGGGATATAGGGGTGGACAGATAGAAAATCAGCTTAAAGAAGATATTGCCCGTATTTCAAGAGAAGTCATAGAAAAGGCAAGACCCTCCGTTACCTTTCAGGTATTTGGTATAGAATGGGGAGAAAATCCGCATATAGCAGGGACGAATTTTGCGCTTTTAGGAGAAAATATCAAGGAAATGCTAAAGGATTGCCATCAGTGTATCTTGATGGGAGCCACTTTAGGCATGGCAATTGAGCAGGAGCTTCGTAGCCGACAAGTGCAAAATGTCTATGAATCTATGATTTTTGATTCTTGCGCCAGCTCTGCAATAGAAAATGTGTGTGATAATCTTTGTAGCTTCATAGAAGAAAAAAAATCAGAAAGTAAAGAGTTTTTGACAGACAGATTCTCGCCCGGCTATGGAGATATGCCTTTTGAACAACAAAAGGAGATTTGTACTATTCTTAGGACAGAAAAAACAATTGGGGTATCCTTGAGCCAAAGCGGTATTATGATTCCAAGAAAGTCGGTAACGGCTGTTATGGGGATTTCTTATAAGGAACAAAGCAAAAGATTCCGTGGCTGTGAATATTGTTCCAGCTTTCATAATTGTAGATTTAGAAAAGGAGGGACAAGCTGTGGAAAAGTTTCGTGATATGCTAAAAGAGGGTTATTTGTTTTTGGATGGAGCTATGGGAACTATGCTTTTTGAGGCGGGACTAAAGATGGGAGAACGCCCGGAAGAGTGGTGTATCAAACACCCTAAAGAAGTTACAAAGATTCATCAAAAATATATAGAGGCGGGAAGTCAGCTT
>DATCYL010000309.1:0-2721 GCA_036570305.1 Lachnospiraceae bacterium | reverse complement strand
TAAGCAAGAACTGTAGAACCATCCTCTCTTTTTCTTGCCAACTCCGTTCTGGTCCAATCAAAAACCGGCATGAAATTATAGCAAACCAAGTGAATATCTTCCTCACCCAAGTTTTTTAAAGTCTCTATATAGTTGTCTATCCATTGATCTTTATCTGCTTTTCCCAATTTAATATTTTCGTGTACATTGACACTTTCAATACCTTCTAATTTAAGTCCCGCAGCTTCTACCTCTTCCTTCATTTGTCGAATACGTTTTCTTGACCATACTTCTCCCGGCTTACTGTCATACAATGTAGTGATGACTCCTGTCACACCCGGAATCTGTCTTATCTGCTCCAAAGTAACTGTATCATAGTCTTTTCCATACCAACGCAATGTCATTTTCATAGGTTTTATCTCCTTTAACCTCTTATTTCTTTTACAATAGATGCCGCTTCTTTTGCAATCTCTTTCACCTTTTCAAAATCCCCCTGGTCTATGAGATTTTTCTTCACCATCCAGGTTCCTCCACATGCCACTACATTTTTATGTGACAAATAATTTTTTACATTTTTTTCGCTGACTCCACCGGTAGGCATTACCTTTAAATCTGTATAAGGTGCTGTCAAAGCCTTTATCATATCCAATCCGCCTGCCTGCTCTGCCGGGAAAAATTTCACAAAATGAATCCCCATAAACATTGCCTGCTCTATCTCGCTTGGCGTCTGTATCCCCGGAACAATAGGATACCCTTTCTTTATGCAATAGCTAACCAAATGCGGATTAAATCCCGGAGAAACAAGAAATTTAGCACCTGCCGCCATGGCTTTGTCTGCCTGCTCGGGTCTTAAAACTGTTCCTGCCCCCAAAAGCATATTTGGAAATTCTTTTGCCATAACCTTAATCACTTCTTCTGCTGCATCCGTTCTAAAAGTTACTTCTGCCGCATTTAAACCGCCTTCCACTAAAGCTTTTCCTACTAATTTTGCATCCTTTACATCTTCTAAGACAATTACCGGAATAATTCCTACCTTTTCAAACTCTTTTTCCAATCCCATCTTCATTCTGATTCTCCCTTATCTTTTCTTTCTTTTATCCTATCATTTGCAGTTTTAAATTCTATTGCAGACCTTGTGATATACATTGTAATTCTTGCTATTTCATGTTATATTTTAAAAAATACTTTTGGGAGATTTATCAAATGAAAAAAAATTTAAAAGCAAAATTTAGTAATCGCCAATATATGTTATCTAAAGATTTTGAAATTTATTATTACAGTGACCGAGAGCTTCCAAATGTGAAGAGACATAGTCATAATTATTATGAATTTTACTTTTTTTTAGAGGGAAATATTGTCATGCACATTGATGATAAAAGTTTTTCTCCCACCCCCGGTACTATGATTATCATCCCTCCAAAGACACCCCATTATATTCGGTTTACACAGGAACATACCGCCTACCGTCGTTTTGTTTTTTGGATTAGCCAAGACTTTTTAAACACTTTAAATAAACACTCCACCGATTATAGTTACCTAACGGATAAGTCTTACCCCCATGGGCTTATTCAAAATTTTTCAGAAATAGAATTTAATACACTACAGGGGAAAATGTTTTCTCTTATTGACGAAATCAACTCTGCACGTTTTGGAAAAGAGGCCAAGCTTTTCCTCCTGGTTAGTGACTTTATTTTATCTATCAGTCGTTTTGTTTATGACAAAGATCATCCTTATTCTGCCACAGCGGACTCTATCTCTCTTTATCAAACACTTATACAGTACATAGAGACACATATTGATGAAGACTTATCACTTGAATATTTAGCTTCACAATTTCATGTAAGTAAGTTTCATATTTCCCATCTTTTTAAAGATGCCAACGGAATTCCCCTTCATAGATATGTAACAAAAAAGCGCCTAAGCATGTGCTTAGACGCAATTTTATCCGGTATGCATATCTCTGATGCCTATTTGGCCTATGGATTTTCGGATTATTCTGTTTTCTATCGTGCTTTTGTAAAAGAATACGGCAAATCACCTAAAAAATACTGTATGTCAATTTTTAATTCAACCCCTTTTTAATCTACGCTCACCATACACAAAAGCAAACCACTGTCAAACTTTAGACTGGCCTCCCCCTTTTTGAGGCGATTACTCACTCCATAACCTTTGATTGTTTCTTTTTCCATGCGGTAGTTTTTAAGTTCATAGACAAATCCATCCAAAGTAAGTCCATCTACATAGTCCGTGAAAGGAAAAAAGGAAAAATACTTCCCGTTTTCTTTCTCTTTTTTGAATAGATATCTGCCCGGAGATAGCATAATAATCTTATTATGTTTATCGACTATTTCTAAATGGATTCCTCTCTTTGCCGGCTCTGCCAAAAGATGAATATTTCCTAAAACATGGTCAAGTCTGCTTCCTGTGGCTCCTAAAAGACAAATTTCCCCATTTTTTAAATCATTATTTTCTTCTAAAAATCTGATAGCTTTCTCTACAGCAAGTTGAGTATCTGTTTCATCTTTTTTTGAAGGATGTATTTCTACTTCAATGGTCTGACTTTTAAAAAACTCCAGACTATCCGGTTTTACACTATCAAAATCACCTAAAATATAATCAGGGAAGATACCCTCTTCCTTACAAAAATCCAAACCTTTATCTACCCCTATAAGGTAGTCGGCTCTCCATTCTTTGATAAAGCTTAGGCAAAAGTCCCTGTCAATACTTCCCCCACTGATAATT
>DATCYL010000308.1:0-5669 GCA_036570305.1 Lachnospiraceae bacterium | reverse complement strand
AGAAATATGGAATATATAGAATATTCGATATTAGATGGGGATTCCGGTCAGGTGTTGAAAGTTTTGGGGCGTTCGAATGAGGTTAGGAAATTAAGCAGATTGGGATTTAATAATAGTTTTCGACTTATGCCTGATTCTCTTTGGGATGGAAAAATAAATGGCGAATGGGCACAAGAGGGAAAGACTTATATTTATCAATTAAAGGTAAAATTAAATAATTTGGATATTGATGGAGCCGGGGAGCAAATTTATAAGTATCCGGTAGTTATAGACACGAAAGCTCCAAGCATTCAGGTAGAAAATAGCGCCTTAGAATCTTATCCTGAGAGAAGTGATGGACGTCTTAAAAAGGTAAAGTTTAAGGTGCAGGATAGCGGTGTAGATGTACAGCGAGTATTTGTAGAGTCGGTACAATATACAAAAGAAAAATTGGGAGGAAATTATAATATTACCTTGCCGGGAGGAGGCAACCTACCACCGGGATTTACTTTACCGGATTTGCCATTGAAACCTAAAGATGGGAAAGAAGATAAACAAGAGAGCAGAGGGCGTGCAAAATATCTAAAATCTCTTAAACTTATTTTTGTAGATGAGGCGGAACGCACAGATGTTTTGACAAAGGAAAAAGAAGTTCTTCCTATGGTTGTGGATGGAAAGGTTACCATAGATGTATCCAAAATTCCACAGGCAGAGGGGGTGGGGACAGAACTTTATATTAATCGTAACGGCCACCATAATCAGGAAATTGAAGTGGAGGTTCCCTATCTTACAGATAGTCCTTATTTACAGATACGAGCTGTGGATTATCTAAGTAATGCGGATTTTAAAGAAATCGAAACGGGAACAAAGGAAACACTTCATACCATCAATTTTATGAACTATGAGAATGGATTGAAAAATAACAATGCCCTTGTGACAGTAAATGGAAAATTAGTGACAGAACCTTTATATGGTACCCTAGAAGATACAGCACATGTGGAAATTCGCTTTAGAAAAACGAAGCAGCATATAGCAACGATGGGAGTAAGAAACGGCTCAGGTACCCGCTACGAATATTTCCTAAAAGATGATGTGATCAATGAAGAGGTGGCGAAAAAATATGGTTATCGCTACGATACGGCAACAAAAACTTTCCATTTTGATTTGTCTTTAGGTGTGGATAGTGTAGAAGTTGTCACTACAGTCAAGCCGGGAGCCATGCCCGAGCAGGTGGAGAAAAAAGCGATTACTCTTGATTTTTCACAGGCAGAGACAGAGCGGTTTTCAAAAATCACTTTAAATAATAAGGATATTAGCCAGGCAATCAAAGATAAAAAAGAGGCAGTCGATGCTACGAGCGGATTTACTAAATTAGAAATGATTTTTGATAAAGAAAAGTCATCTACTTATCAAGCTGCCACCGGTGTTGAAATTATTACCGGAGATAAGGTGGAAAAACTTAGAAAGACCGGAGGGTATTTTGAACTTGATGAGGGAAAGAAAGGCTTTTATTGTTCTGATTATAAGCTCTTTATTACAGCTATGATCACCGACTCTTCGATTATTAAAGTAACCTACGGAAAAGAAGAGAAAAGGTTGGAGCCTAAAAAGGAAATAGATGATGACCATGACCATCATTTTGACGCAAACGGAAATTTATTGGACAGTGAGCAAGCGCTTACTGACAATGAAAATGCGAATACGACAAAGGATAAATATCCGGTAATTTTCATTCAATCTCCTCAACTTTTAGGTATGGTAACGGAATTTAATGCCCAGGGAGATAAAACCACAGTCAAGGGATTTGTGGGGCACCTAAAAGAAAATGATAGTATAGAATCTTTCCATATCTATACGGTGGATAATCAGGGAAATCCTATCAGTGAAGGCGAAACCTTTACGCAGGTGGATTTTGTAGCAGATTATGTAGTACAGGGAGAGGGAAAGAAGTCCTACTATAATGGTATCGGTTATAAATTTGAAGCTGTATTGGATGTAGATGGTTTGAACTTAAATATTAAGGCTGACTTAAAAACGAAAAACGGTGAAAGAGCAAGTATTGTAAGACGTGCTTTCTTTGACAAGTTGAATCCGGATATTTCTTATCAGGTGAGTGAACGTTCAACCGAGAGTGATTTGGTGGATATTGATATAAAATCGACAGATAATTCTTTAAAATTAGAGCTGTATCATAATGACTCTTTGATAGGACAGGAAGATAAGAGTGTGGTTTCTTTTGAAGACGGAGGAGTCAGTGTGGAGACAAAGCTCACTGTAAACTTACAACCCGGTGCTAACGAAATCAAATTAAAAGCGGTAGATATGACCAAGCATACCTATGAAAAAACAATTTTTATCTATCGATCTGATAAAGATTATCTGGGAAAATTGCAGACCCTTTTGGAAGAGCTTGATGCAAAAGAAAAAGAATCAATTCAAAAAGAAGATGCGGAGCTGATAGAGAATGCACCTATGAAAGATGGCTTGCCTTCATCGGATTTGGAAGTTGAAAAAGACAATGAAGATTTAAAAGATAAGTCAAAAGATGGACTTATAGAAGATAAGCAGGAATTTCTTATGGAGAATATCAAGGAAGAGTCTGATCGGGATTTGCCGGTAAATGATACTGAGTCGATAGAAGAGTAAGAAATAAAATTAAAAAGAAAATATGTCAAGAAAAAACACTTGACATATTTTCTTTTTTTATGTATCCTAGCAGAGGTGATAGAAATGGAAAAAATAGTAGAACAGACACTTTTGTATGATTTTTATGGAGAACTGCTAACCGAGCATCAAAGGCAAATATACGAAGCGGTAGTTTTTGAGGATTATTCTTTGAGTGAAGTTGCTAAAGAATATGGAGTTAGTCGCCAGGGTATACATGATTTAATCAGAAGATGCAATCATACTTTAGCAGATTATGAAGAAAAATTGCAGATGGTAAAAAGATTTGTTTCTATTCAAGAGAAAGTAAAGTCCATTCATCATTTAACTAAAAACTCTAGTAACTTAGATGAGCAGACCCTGCTTACGCAGATAGAAGAACTTTCCAGTGCGATTTTGGAGGAATTATAGAATGGCTTTTGAGGGATTAACAGAAAAATTGCAGAATGTCTTTAAAAACTTGCGTGGCAAGGGAAGACTTACACAAGAGGATGTGAAATTGGCTTTAAAAGAAGTCAAGATGGCACTCTTAGAAGCGGATGTAAATTTTAAGGTAGTAAAAGAATTTACCAAAAATGTGCAGGAGAGAGCGGTTGGTCAGGATGTGATGAACGGCTTAAATCCGGGGCAGATGGTTGTAAAGATTGTAAATGAAGAGTTGGTCAAACTGATGGGAAGTGAGACGACAGAACTTGCCATAAAGCCGGGTAACCAGATAAGTGTGCTTATGATGGCGGGGCTTCAGGGTGCAGGTAAGACGACGACCACAGCCAAGCTTGCAGGTAAGTTAAAAGCCAAGGGAAAGAAACCGCTTTTGGTGGCTGGAGACATCTATAGACCGGCAGCGATTACACAGTTACAAATCAATGGGCAAAAACAGGGTGTTGATGTTTTTTCCATGGGAGATAAGCATAAACCGGTCGATATTGCCAAGGCAGCTATAGAACATGCCAAAGCCAATCAATATAACGTAGTGATTATTGACACGGCGGGACGACTTCATATTGATGAAGATATGATGGGTGAATTAAAGGCAATTAAAGAGGAAATTGAAGTAGACCAGACAGTTTTAGTCGTAGATGCCATGACCGGTCAGGATGCCGTGAATGTAGCATCAACTTTTGAAAAAGAAATCGGAATTGACGGAGTTATTCTTACAAAGCTGGATGGAGATGCCAGAGGTGGAGCTGCCCTTTCTATTAAAGCAGTTACCCAAAAACCGATTCTTTATGTCGGTATGGGGGAGAAACTTTCTGATTTGGAGCAGTTTTATCCGGATCGCATGGCTTCTAGGATTTTAGGCATGGGGGATGTGATGAGCTTGATAGAAAAAGCGCAGGCAAACCTTGATGAGAATAAAGCCAGAGAGATGGAGCAGAAGTTTAAAAAGGCGGAATTCGGTTTTGATGACTACTTAGAAAGTATGAATCAAATGAGAAATATGGGAGGAATTTCCAGTATTTTAAGTATGTTGCCCGGTATGGGAGGCGGAAAGTTAAAAGAGCTGGAAAGTATGGTGGATGAGAAAGACTTGGCAAGAAAAGAATCCATTATTTATTCCATGACTTTAGAAGAAAGAAGAAATCCGGATATTTTAAATGTTTCCAGAAAACAAAGAATTGCAAAGGGTGCCGGAGTAGATATCGGTGAAGTTAACCGTTTGGTCAAGCAATTTGAACAGTCAAGAAAAATGATGAAACAAATGCCCGGTCTTATGGGTGGTAAAAGTGGCAAAAGAGGAGGCTTCAAACTTCCTTTTTAAGCATAAATCAAAGAAATTCAAGGAGGTGAATACAAATGGCAGTAAAAATCAGATTAAAAAGAATGGGACAAAAGAAAGCTCCTTTCTATAGAATCGTAGTTGCAGATTCCAGATCACCTAGAGATGGAAAATTCATCGAGGAGATTGGAACTTATGATCCAACTCGTGAACCAAGTGTTTACAAGGTAGATGAGGAAGCAGCAAAAAGATGGTTGGCAAATGGTGCACAGCCTACAGAAATGGTTGGAAAGATTTTCAAAATCGCCGGCATTGAAAAATAGGCTATAGGAGGTGTGTGATGAAAGAACTCGTTGAAGTAATTGCAAAGTCTCTTGTAGAAAATCCGGAAGAAGTATTGGTAACTGAAACTATTGATGGGGATTCTGTTTTGATAGAGTTAAAAGTAGCTCCATCGGATATGGGAAAGGTCATCGGTAGACAGGGGCGTATAGCTAAGGCAATCCGTGCGGTTGTAAAGGCTGCTTCTTCAAAAAGCGACAAAAAGGTCGTTGTTGAAATTATTCAATAAGACATCTAAAACGCTCTCTTTTTAGAGGGCGTTTTCTGATAAAAGCAGTCTGATTTGCTTACGATGAAAAGGAGGGGCTTTTGATGCAGGAAAAGTTTCGTATTGGTGTTATTAGTAATACTCATGGTCTAAAGGGGGAAGTAAAAGTGTTTCCTACAACGGACGATGTGACAAGATTTGAAGTGATAGAAAAGATGTATATAGATGCAAAAGAGGGAGAAATTCTCGTTCATCCGGTCAGTGCAAGATATTTTAAGCAATTTGTAATTGTAAAATTCAAGGAAATGTCGAATATTAATGAAATTGAAAAATACAAAGGTTGCGACCTTTTAATAGATAGAGAAGATGCAATTCCCCTAAATGAGGGAGAGTATTATTTGGCAGATTTATATAACCTGAAGGTGATTTTGGAAGATGGAAGTGATTTTGGGGAACTTACTGATATTATGAGAACCGGAGCCAATGATGTCTATGTGGTGACCCGTGAAAATGGAGAAGAAGTACTGCTTCCGGCAATACCGGATTGCATTTTGGATGTCAATCTTGAAAAGAAAGTTATGACGATTCATTTGATGGATGGGCTTTTATAGACATAAGTAAGAAATTCTAAAATGGGAGAAAGCGTAGGAGAAAAGGATATGAATTACCATGTATTAACACTTTTCCCTGAAATGATTTACCAAGGGATGAATACCAGTATCATGAAGAGGGCATTGGAAAGTGAACGAATTTGTC
>DATCYL010000307.1:0-1875 GCA_036570305.1 Lachnospiraceae bacterium | reverse complement strand
TTTAATGGTTGATTTTAATTCTTTTCCATCTTCATCTACAAACTTAATTTCCAGATTACCTTCGTTAACCTCTTTGTAAATGTAAGTCACGCCATATGTTCTTCCATCAGGAACTCTGCCTTTTTCAGGAGCAGACTGATTTTCACCCCACTCACTCTTATCCAAACTTTCTAAATCCTCTTTAATCATAGGGTATTTTTCAAAAGACTCATCACTTCCTACATATGTCACTTTCTCATAGGTCTTCCCATCTTTACCTTCTAAAAACTGAGGTGCCTTATCTGACGTATCATAGTCATAAGCCGGAGACTCATATAAGTTAAGTTTATCCGCCGTTTCAAGTATTTCATCTATGAGCGCTTCATGTCCCCTCTCGCCTTTTCTTTTGATAAGTCCCTTTGATTCTGCAATTACCGGAATTGTTTCTTCCCACAAAAAACCGCTAGACTGACTATTTGAAGCATAGCTTACCGGTATAATAGTCATCTTTCCTTTGAGCTCTCCTATATAATAAGAGGTCAAAACAACGTCATCTTGAACTGTTCTTCCATACATTTCAATCATTGTAGCATTCAACTTTGCAGATAGAGCTTTTGCATCCAGCCCCTCATTGGTAGACTGTAGCACAAAACCCAGTGCCTTCATCAGATCCTCACCACTTCTTACAAAAGTCGCTTCTTTTTCAGAGTCCAGCTCTTCTCCTTTTATCTCCTCAAATGCCTCATTAAGATACAAAACAGACACTGAAGATCTCAGATTTCGCCCCCAGGGAACTCTGGGAGCGGTCGTTGCCGCTTTAGCTTCTATTGCTCCAAAAAAATTGACACTTGTATCAAGTGCCGGAACCTTGCTTAAACCCAATACAAGAGCTGCCGCTAAAGTCACTTTCCATACTTGTTTACTTTTCATTCTACTACTCCTTAGTGATTAATTTTATCTTTTTCATTATTGCAAAGATGCTTGCCAAGATAATCCACCCAAGTAATATCAAACCAGCTGATATTATGTAGGATAAATTTTTCTCAAAGATTAACCACCTTAACAAAATTGCATGAATTAAATAATAAATAAATGCACTTTTACCAAACCCCTCTGCCAACAATTGGATATTTTGATTTTTTGCTCTACATTTTTGCATCCACAAAAAAACACAAAGAGACATCGGAAGCAAAATTGCATTATTATACCACAAATCACTAGGCACTATTTTATTCATATAAATCAAATAAAAAAATGCTGCCATATACGAGCAAGCAAAAAACACAACTGAAGTACTTATGTTCAACCTTCTCTCCTTACGCAGATAATCTCCCAGCATTATCCAAACCAAAACATAAGAAGATAAAAGACTAAAGTCAAATCTAACGGAAAAATTCAATCCACTATTTATTAACAAAGCAGAAAGTGTTGGATATAACATAGTGCCTATAAAAGTAATCCCTATAAGTATCCTCTTTAACTTATCACTTAAGTTTTTCAGGGCAATCGCTACCATAGGCTGGATCAACATATAAACCAAGTATGTATACATATACCAAATGTAATCCAAATCAAATCGTATAGAAGAGAATAAAAACAGGGCTTTTATCAATTCTATCGAATCCTTTATACCCATGCTATATAAACTAAGCATATGAGAAAAACCCGACATCATATAAAATATAGGAATCTTTCTAAGATAATGCTTTATTAAAACTTCTCTTTTTTCCCAATCCTTATTTCCCTGTAAATAGCCTGTTAGCATCAAAAACAAAGGAACGCCTAATCGAGAAAATATATAAAGCCCCTTCAACCAATAGGCTCCCTCTTGTTTTTGTAATATATCCGCCTCTTCTAATAAAATAATATGATTTAGTATTACACAAAGCAAAGCAA
>DATCYL010000306.1:0-2648 GCA_036570305.1 Lachnospiraceae bacterium | reverse complement strand
TGCCATTCCGCCGCCGCAAGTACCAAAAATAGCTGTAATCTGTGGAATTACACCTGAAGCCATAGACTGACTTAAATATAATTTTCCAAAAGCATCCAAAGCATCTGTCGCTTCTTCCAAGCGAATTCCGGCACAATCTATCAGTCCGATAACCGGAGCACCCATCTTTAAAGCAAAATCATATAAATTTACGATTTTCTTTGCATGCATTTCTCCCATAGTTCCGCCTAATACCGACGCATCCTGACTATATACATAGACAAGATTCCCATCGATTACGCCATATCCTGTAACTACTCCATCGGATGGTGTTTCCTTTTGTGACAGGTTAAAATCAGTGTTTCTTGCTGTGATTTTTCCACCGATTTCAACAAAGCTGTTCTCGTCAAGCAAGGCGTCAATACGTGTTCTTGCTGTACTTAATGATGTACTCATTTTTCAACCCTCCATAATTTATTTTAATAAAGTTAAAACAAGTTTAGCCGATTCTAATTGTACCTTGTTTTTATTATTTTTGCAATAAATTTTATTGTCTTTAAAAGTTCCTGTGTAAATAAAAAAGCCCTTAAGCAAGGGCTTTTTTATGCATATCTGTATTTTTTCAACATATAGGTTCTTTCTCTTTAAAAATCAATCATTTTTTTCAACATTTTCACATAGCGATTGTTCTTTCTATCTGATTCCAGGCTGGATTTTACCTGCTTTTTTTCAGAAAAATTGACAGTCCCTTCCTCTTCTTTTAAAGATGCCCCCTCCATTAACATCTGATTGAATTTTTCAATTTCCTCATCTAACCCCTCTTTTTTCTCCGCCTCTTTTTTGTCTTGTTCAGGCTGGGGAAGTTCTATTTCATGACGAACCAACTGCCTTCTTAAAAAATCATTAGACAACTCTACAGATCTTATCTTAGACGAAAGCTTTTCGTTTTCCTCCACCAAACGTGTAAACTGATGCCTCATTTGCAGTAATTCTTTCTCTATCTTTTCTTTCTCCTCTTCCTTTTGTGCTAAAAGAGTTTTCCAGTTTTCCTGCTCCTTTTTTACTTGCTCTTCTTTACTTTGAAATTTTTCTTGCTCCACTTGTATTTCTTCTTTTAACTTTTTATTGGTCTCTTCTAGTTCTTTTAGGTAAGCATCTACCTCTTCTTTTTTATAGCCTCCCAAAAAATTTTGTTTGAAATTTACCATTTTGCTCCCCTTTTCTCTCTAAATTCCCAGCCTTTAAAGGCACCTGTTTATTCATTATAATTTCGTTTAAATCTTTGACTTAATGAATGATCAGATACGGCACATTCATAAAGATTTACAAGAATATCCGGTGTTTCTTTCACTGCCTCTTTATAGTAAATCCGCATTAATAATCTCACAGCTTCCAGGCATGCCTCCTTATCACTGTCCATAATACAGCGCCCTCTAAGCTCTTTTGCCAGTCTGCTCCCTCTAAAAAGCCAAAGCACCATTTTTCTTTGATATATATTAGATAAAACACAAAGATTTGTAAAAAACTTAAGCCCCTTTATAGACCCTTTCCACTGCCTCTTACCGATTGTCGGAAACAATCTCAAAAGCTCTGTCGTCGCTACAGGAAGTCTTACAGAAGACGACGGTTGATACTTGTAAGGATTTATCCCGCAAGAGAGCATCTCATACTTATCTAAACAAGCTTCAATTTCACTGTGCATAAGATTATGCCTTTTTTGATAATCATAGATAAAAGGGTGACAGGTACTATCCAGCATAAAATGACAGGCAAATCCTAATAAATAAGCTAAAATCGCCCCGCTCGTTTTCCTTTTATATTCCCTTATGGCATTCTCAAAAAAAGAAAAAGACTCTTCTTTATGCATATTTAATCCTAATCGAAAGACTTTATTCTTTATAAATGGATAGTAGTAAAAAAAGATATCCGGTCCCTGCAAACCAAGAAGGTAGGCATCTTTATTTTCTCTAATAACTGCTCTTATATTCTTTGGCAACCTTTGATAAACATCTCGTCCAAACTTATCATGAGTAAAAGTGGTTGGCATAATAAGGTCACACCTCCAGCTTCATCTGCAATTCTTCTTCTACTTCCACCTTAAAATCTTCCAATTTTACGGGATTGATCACAGGTAATTCTTCGGTCGAAGAAACTCCAAAATCCCTTAAAAACTCTTCTGTTGTTCCAAATAAAATAGGACGACCCGGCACATCCAGCCTTCCAACCTCTTTAATTAATCCATATTCCACCAGCTTATTTACGGCATGGTCAGACTTTACTCCTCTGATTTTTTCAATCTCCAAACGGGTCACCGGCTGTTTATAGGCAATAATAGATAAAGTTTCTAACATTACTTCTGTCAAAATCGCCTTTTTAGGCTGTAATGCCATGCGAATCAAATGATTATAATACTCTTTCTTTGTACACAGCTGGACAGCTCCCTCCAAATCTATCAAACGAAGTCCACGATTTTCCTGCTCATAATGTTCTTTCATAAGGTCTATCACCTTTTGCGTTGTTGTCAAATCATGCTGCAATGTTTTTGCTAAACGACTTAATTCCACTGCATCTCCCACTGCAAACAAAATAGCTTCCACCGCTGCCTCTAATTTATCAAAAGATTCTATTCTTTCTTCTAAATTTATCTCGTCCACAAATTCCTCCTATAG
>DATCYL010000305.1:0-6596 GCA_036570305.1 Lachnospiraceae bacterium | reverse complement strand
ACGTTGGTTTTGGAAGGAATAAACCTGTCGATGTTGTTATTCGCCCCGAAGATATTGATTTGGTTACTGTCGATAAGGGAATTATAGAAGGTGTTGTCACTTCTTTGATTTTTAAAGGAGTTCACTATGAAATGGAAGTCTTAGCCAACGGCTTTGAATGGCTGGTACACAGTACCGATATGGTCGCTGTAGGACAAAGAGTCGGGATTTGGGTAGATCCTTTTGATATTCAGATTATGAATAAGCCCGAATCTGAAGATGAGGAGGCAGTTGGTATCAATGAATAAAAACAAATTCAAATTACTTTCCGGTCCCTATCTTTTTTGGGCTATTTCCTTTATTTTAATACCCTTGTTCATGATTTTTTACTATGGTCTTACAGATACTAAGGGACATTTTACCTTGACAAATATCTCCATGATGGGGTCTGCTGAAAATCTAAAGGCTCTGGGACTTGCTATCCTGCTGTCTTTTATCAGCACTCTCCTCTGCCTTATCATTGCATATCCCCTATCCATGTTTTTAGCGGATATGAATGTACAGCAGACCAGTTTTATTGTCATGATTTTTATTCTTCCTATGTGGATGAATTTTTTGCTTAGAACACTTGCCTGGCAGACTCTACTTGAAAAAAACGGTGTTGTAAACAGTATTTTGGCATTTTTCCACTTGCCGTCGCTACAAATTATCAATACTCCCTATGCTATTATTTTGGGAATGATTTATAACTTTTTGCCTTTTATGGTCTTGCCTATTTATAATTCTCTAATTAAGTTAGACAAAGATATTATAAATGCCGCCAGAGATTTGGGTGCAACCAAAAGACAGACATTTATTAAAATCACGCTCCCTTTGACTTTGCCCGGAATTATCAGCGGAATTACCATGGTTTTTGTTCCCGCACTTACAACCTTTGTTATTTCTGACCTTTTGGGAGGAAGCAAAATTCTTTTAATTGGTAATGTGATTGAGCAGAAATTCAAACAGGGAAGCAACTGGAATGTGGGAAGTGGTCTTTCTTTAGTCATGATGGTTTTTATTCTCATCAGTATGGCAGTAATGAACAAATATGATAAAGACGGAAAAGGAGGGATGTTTTAATGAAAAAAATCGGAAGAAATGTCTATCTTGCTCTTATCTTTATTCTTATGTACGCCCCTATTGTTACCTTAGTAGTGTTGTCCTTTAATTCATCTAAGACCAGGGCAAAATGGGGTGGCTTCACACTTCGCTGGTATCGGGAAATGTTCTTTGACCAGAGTATCATGAATGCTTTATATACAACGCTTGTCATTGCCTTTCTTTCGGCACTGATTGCAACCCTTATAGGTACAGCGGCATCCATAGGCATCAACAGTATGCAAAATAAATTAAAAACATTTTTTGTTACAGTAACCAATATCCCTATGTTGAATGCTGATATTGTTACCGGAATTTCTTTAATGTTACTTTTTATTGCCTGTCGATTTACCCTAAGTTTTTCTACTATTTTAATTGCACATATTACCTTTAATATTCCTTATGTAATTTTAAGTGTTTTGCCTAAATTAGGACAGGTTAATAAAAACACTTACGAAGCAGCTCTTGATCTTGGTGCTTCTCCCGCTTATGCTTTTAGGAAGGTGATTTTCCCTGATATTTTGCCCGGTGTAATGTCCGGATTTTTACTTTCTTTTACTATGTCTTTAGATGACTTTATTATCACGCATTTTACCAAAGGACCCGGGGTGGATACCCTTTCTACAAAAATTTATTCAGAAGTTAGAAAAGGGATTAAACCGGAAATGTATGCTTTATCCACACTTTTGTTTGTTAGTGTGCTATTTCTTGTCTTTTTGGCAAATTCGAGTCCTAAAAGGACGAAAAATGAAGCGGCGAGAAAACGCTCTGTTTTTATACGAAAGGTTCTTCCGGTAACCTTAATTTTTGTTTTTGTAGGAGGAGGCTTTATTTCTCATCTAATAACTTCTTCTAAATCAGGAAATGAAAAATTAATCATCTACAACTGGGGAGAATATATCGATCCGGATGTCATTCCTCTTTTTGAAGAAGAAACCGGAATTGATGTCACTTACGAAGAGTTTGAAACCAATGAAATTATGTATCCTAAGATTTTATCAGGAGCTATTTCCTATGATTTGGTATGTCCGTCAGACTATATGATAGAAAGAATGATAGAAAATAATCTTTTGACCCCCATTAATTTTGACAATGTACCTAACATTACTAATATAGATCCAACCTACCTGGCACAATCAAAGAGCTTTGACCCGGAAAATAAATACTCCATTCCTTACTGTTTTGGTACTGTAGGGATCTTATATAATAAGACTTTAGTAGATGAACCTATTGACAGTTGGGATGATTTATGGAATAAAAAATACAAAGACAGTATTCTTATGCAAGACAGTGTACGCGATGCATTTGCCGTAGCCTTGAAAAGAAACGGGAAATCCTTAAATTCCACAGATGTCGGTGAACTTAAAGAAGCTATGAATGATTTAATGGAGCAAAAGCCCCTCATACAAGCTTATGTAGTAGATCAGGTTAGGGATAAAATGATTGGAAATGAAGCCGCTATCGGAGTAATTTATTCCGGAGAAGCCATTTTTACACAGAGAGAAAATCCCAATTTGGAATATGTCATTCCCAAAGAGGGAAGCAATGTATGGATTGACTCATGGGTTATTCCTAAAAATGCTAAAAATAAGGAAAATGCTGAAAAATTCTTAAATTTTCTATGCCGAGAGGATATTGCCCTTAAAAATTTTGAGTATATTACCTACTCTACCCCAAATATGCGGGCAAGAACTTTAATTGAAGATGAACTAATAAAAAACAGCAAAGTTGCTTTTCCTGACTCGAAAGATTTAGAAAAATGCGAAACCTATCGTTTTTTAGGTGACGATGTAGATGCTTACTACAATGAATTGTGGAACAAGGTAAAAGCAAGCTAGAGGAGCTTATGAACCGAGAACTTATTTATCACATAAAAAAAGATGAAAGTATTTTAGACTTTTTAAAAAGTGAAGGATACCCTCGCAGCATTTTGCGAGGGTTTAAACATAGTAAGGATAATGTACTTTTAAATGGAGATGCAATCTTTTTAAATCACCATGCCAAGCCGGGCGATATTTTAACTGTAATTATAAAGGAGGATGCATCTTCTGAAAATATTATTCCCTCCCCACTTCCTATTTCTGTTCTTTTTGAGGATGAAGATATTATCTTATTAAATAAAGCGGCAGATATGCCCGTTCACCCTTCTTTAGGAAATTATGATAATACACTTGCCAACGCCCTTGCTTTTTATTATGAAAAGAAGAATGAACTGTTTACTTTTCGTTGTATTACAAGGCTGGACCGGGATACTACAGGGGTTTTGCTTATAGCTAAAAATGCATTAAGTGCTGCTATCTTATCAAAAGATATGGTGAATAGAAAAATAAAAAGAACCTATCTTGCTATTGCTGAAGGATTATTGCCCCAAAAAGAAGGTTGTATTGATGCTCCTATTGCCCGTCAGGAAACTTCTGTAATATCCCGACAGGTAGATTTTTCTTTGGGAGAAAGAGCCATTACCAATTATAAAGTTCTTCATGAAAAAAACATAGCAGATAAATATTATTCCCTTGTGCAATTAAATTTAGAAACAGGGAGAACTCACCAAATTCGAGTTCATTTAAAATATATAGGCAACCCTCTGCCCGGTGACTTCCTTTACAATCCTACTTATGATGTCATTAAGAGACAAGCCCTACATTCTTCTTCCATTGAATTTTTTCATCCAATAAAAAAAGAGAAGCTACTTATAAAAGCTCCTCTTCCTTATGATATGCAATTTATTCTCTAATTTATACAGCGCTGATGCGTGGAATTTCATCAACATGGAGGTATTTACTGATACACTTTATCGCAAAATCATGGTCGGAAATATGGTCAAGTCCCGATACGCAAATACTACCGATGACACCGACCTCCTCTATGTAAATGGGAAATCCACCGCCACATGCCACATAAGAAGCCTCATCCATACCTCTAGCCTGCAGGCTTTCCTCCTGCTCCTGTAAAGTCAGACAAAATCTAAGGCTACTCATTTCCATGCGCTTTACAGTATTCGCCTTTCTATCCATCCACTTTTGATTATCAAGGGATGTTTTATCATTTCCATACTGAAAAACAATATAGCCACTGTTTTTTTGAATGCGAATGGCAATCGGTAGGTCTCTTCTTTTTGCCTCCGCCACCATTTGCATCCCAAGTTCCCATGCATCTGCATTGGTAAAATGGCTAAACTGCAAAATTTCTTCTTGTAGTTTTAGTACCTGTAAAGCTTCTTCCACCATCATGATAAAACCTCCCAATTCTCTTATTCGATCCTCTTATCTCTTTGATAAGTTCCCAAATTATAAGATAAACGCATTAAACTCTCTGATAAGTGAACATTTTCTACAATGACGTCTTTCGGCAAAGTTAAATTCAAATCTGTATGGGAAAAGTTCCAAATAGCTTTAATTCCCTGTTTGGCAAGCTTCTCTCCCATTTCCACTGCCTTTTCTTTGGGAAGTGTCAATGTCGCTATACTGACCTTGTTTTTCTCCAAAAATTCAGGCAACTCTTCTACCATACGAATAGGAATCCCACGTACAGTAATCCCCTCCAATACCGGATTGATATCAAATAAGCCCACAACCTGAAAACTGCGTCTTTCAGACTGTACATAGTTAGCAAGCGCCTGTCCTAAATTACCTGCTCCGACGATAATCATATTATGAACTTCATCCAGACCTAAAATAAGACCGATTTCTTTATACAAAAATTGAACATTATATCCGTAACCCTGCTGTCCGAATCCACCAAAATTATTTAAGTCCTGACGAATTTGAGACGCTGTCACCTGCATTTTCTCACTTAATTCATTAGAGGAAATACGCTCTACTCCGGCTTCTAATAATTCACCCAAATAGCGATAATATCGCGGTAATCTCTTGATAACCGCTCTTGAAATTTCTTTTTTCTCCACCACTTTACCTCCATCTACAACGTATTCATTATATAAAAATGTAATTTTTTTGTCAATAAATCAAAATGCCCAAAAGTCCCATAAAAAGCCTTAGATTTCCTGCAACTTTTCTATTGTTTTCTTGTAAAATCCGTAAATTTCTATATAATAGGAACTGTATGTTTACTTATTTGGAGGAAGTCTAATGATTTTATCATGTCATCATATAAAAAAAACATTTTCGGATGAATTATTATTTTCAGATATTTCATTTTTTATAGAAGATAGAGAAAAAGTAGCCTTGGTTGGAGCCAATGGAAGCGGAAAATCCACTCTGCTTAAAATTATCATGGGATTTATCCCTGCAGATGAAGGAGAAGTTATTTTAGCAAAAGGGAAAAGCATAGGTTATTTGGCACAGCACCAGGAAATGGACAAAGAACAATCCGTCTATGATACTCTCTTAGAAGTTAAGGAAAATATCATCAGCATGGAGACCGGACTTAGAAAATTAGAATTAGAAATGAAGCATTATAGTGGGGAACATTTAGAAGATCTCATGGAACAATATACCAAGCTAAGCCATCGTTTTGAAATGGAAAACGGCTATGCTTTTAAAAGTGAGATTAACGGTGTTTTAAAAGGTCTTGGATTTTCGGAAGATGACTTTGATAAGTCAGTTACTACCCTATCCGGTGGCCAAAAAACACGATTAACTCTGGGAAAACTTCTTCTTCAAAAGCCGGATATATTATTGCTTGATGAACCGACTAACCATTTGGATTTAAATTCCATCAAGTGGTTGGAAACCTACTTAATGAATTATCCGGGAGCGGTTTTAATCGTCTCTCACGATCGTTATTTCTTAGATCGTATTGTAAGTAAGGTTATCGGCATTGAAGATGCTACAAGTGTTTCTTTTACCGGCAATTACAGTGATTTTCATCAAAAACTGTCCATGATTCGCGAAGCTAAATATAAAGCTTATATTAATCAGCAAAAAGAAATTAAACATCAAGAAGAGGTGATTTTAAAACTAAAATCTTTTAATCGTGAAAAATCCATTAAACGGGCTGAAAGTCGCGAAAAAATGTTGAATAAAATTGAAGTTTTAGATAAGCCCCAAATGGAACAAAAAACCATGCGTCTTAGTCTAAGCCCTCATATCATTAGCGGAAAAGATGTTTTGCATGTAGAGAACTTAAGTAAGGGATTCGACTCGCAAATTCTTTTTTCTGAGGTAAGCTTTGACATTCAACGAGGAGAACATGTAGCCATTATTGGTGATAACGGCAGTGGAAAAACGACTCTTCTTAAAATATTAAATGAATTAATTGCTGCCGATAGCGGTAAATTTTCTCTCGGCACCAATGTTTCTATCGGTTATTATGACCAAGAACACCATGTACTTAATATGGAAAAAAACATCTTTGAAGAGTTGTCAGATTCTTATCCTAATCTTACCAACGGACAAATCAGAAATATTTTAGCTGCTTTTTTATTCACGGAGGATGAGGTCTTTAAAAAGATATCTTCACTTAGCGGAGGCGAAAGAGGGCGTGTTTCTCTTGCAAAACTTATGCTGTCTGAGGCT
>DATCYL010000304.1:0-1896 GCA_036570305.1 Lachnospiraceae bacterium | reverse complement strand
CAGTGAGGAGTTTGATGTTACAATTTCAAATGAAGCGGCAGAGCAGATTGTTACAGTAGAAGATGCAGTAGAAGCTATGAAAGCGGAGTTGGAAAAGCAGAGCTAAATATATAAAGCGGCGAGTTTCGGTAAAATCGAAAGTTGCCGCTTTCTTAGGATTTGCCAATAAAGGTGAAATGGGATAGGAGGAAAAGAAGTAAAGATGCTGGAAAAGAATATGCCGGATTTTGAAAAACTGGAAAAAGAAATTAACTACTGTTTTCATCAAAAAGATTTGTTAAAAAGATCTATGACTCATACGTCTTATGCGAATGAACATAGGAGAGAAGGCATTATACACAATGAACGACTTGAGTTTTTGGGAGATGCTGTTTTAGAGTTGATTAGTAGTGAATATCTGTATTTGAAATATAGCGATTTGGATGAGGGTAGCCTGACAAGAAAAAGGGCGAGTATGGTTTGTGAGCCAACGCTTGCAATGTGCGGTAGAGAATTGGGAATAGATGATTTTCTTTTGCTTGGAAAAGGCGAAGAGAAAAATGGCGGAAGAGGTCGGGATTCCATAGTTTCTGACGGAGTAGAGTCATTAATCGGTGCTATTTATTTGGATGGTGGATTTGCTAATGCAAAAGAGTTTGTTCAAAACTATATATTAAAAGGAATTGAAGAAAAGCAACTCTTTTTTGATAGCAAAACTATCCTTCAGGAAATAGTTCAGGGAAATAAAATGGGTGTGATTTCCTATCATTTGGACAGAGAAGAAGGTCCGGACCATAATAAGTCCTTTTATGTCAAACTGTATATAGATGAAAAGGAGTATGGACTGGCAAATGGTAGAAACAAAAAAGAGGCAGAGCAAAAAGCTGCCTATATGGCAATAATGAAATTACAGGGAAAACGGTGATTTTATGTATTTAAAAAGTATAGAGGTGCAGGGGTTTAAGTCCTTTGCAAATAAAATGGTTTTTGATTTTCATGAAGGGATTACGGGAATTGTCGGTCCAAACGGAAGTGGGAAAAGTAATGTCGCAGATGCGGTGCGTTGGGTTTTGGGAGAGCAAAGTGCCAAGCAGTTACGTGGTGGAAATATGCAGGATGTTATTTTTGCCGGAACAGAGAGTAGAAAGCCTCAAGGTTTTGCCACGGTAGCTATTACTTTGGATAATTCAGACCATAGATTGGACATCGCTTTTGAGGAAGTTACTGTTGCCAGAAGACTTTATCGCTCAGGGGAAAGTGAATATCTCATCAATGGAAATGCTTGTCGGTTAAAGGACATTAATGAGCTTTTTTATGATACAGGAATTGGAAAAGAGGGATATTCGATCATAGGTCAGGGACAAATCGATCGAATTTTAAGTGGGAAAGCAGAAGAGCGAAGGGAGTTATTCGATGAGGCGGCAGGAATTGTAAAATTTAAAAGAAGAAAAGCTGCTTCTATAAAGAAACTGGAAGAAGAAAAGCAAAATCTTTTGCGTCTTACAGATATCTTGTCAGAGCTTTCCAAACAAGTAGGTCCCTTAGAAAAACAATCGGAAATTGCCAAAATTTATTTAAAGAAAAAGGAAGAGCTAAAAAATTTAGATGTCAATTTATTTCTTGTAGAATCCGATTATCAAAAAGAGCAGATGCAAAAAATAGAGGGGGCACTAAAAACCGCAGAAGGTGATTTGCAAGATAGTCGTAATTTGTTTGAAAAAACAAAAAAAGAATATGAAGTTTTGGAGAAAAACTTAGAAGATATCGAAGTAGCTATCACAGAAAAAAGAGAGACAAGTTCTTCTTATATGCTTAAAAAGCAACATTTGGAAGGTCAGATTGCTTTGGCAAAAGAACAAATCAAGGCTTTTGAACAAAATGATGCACATTATCGGGAGAGAAGTAAGAGTATAGGGG
>DATCYL010000303.1:0-2212 GCA_036570305.1 Lachnospiraceae bacterium | reverse complement strand
GGTTACCGGGGAAGTTTTAGAGGAATTAACAAGGATTTCTAAAAGATACCAAAGTCGTATTATAGACAGACCTTTAAAAAGTCTTGAAATTTTAGAGATGATGCAGTAAGCGTCAATTCCCATAGTTGTCATAGACAGGATTTTGTGATAGCATGGCATTGGTATTGGAATGCTCTTTGCATTTTAAAAACTAGCAGATGGGGAATTGTATGAAAAAGAGAAAAATTGTATATGGAATCCTTTTGCTTTTACTTTTGACAGCATGCAGTCAGATAAAAAATGCAAAAGAAAATGGACTTTATGTGGAAAAGTCGGGTAAAATCACAGAGGCTATCGTAGAGACCTTTGACGAAGATTATTATAGCAAGGAAGAGCTAAATGTTAATATTTTATCGGCGATAAAGACCTATAACGACGAAAAGAAAGAAGATAGAATTTCTTTAAAAAATTTACGCTTGAAAGATAAAAAAATCAGGGCTCTTTTGCAGTATAAGTCTTATAAGGACTATCAAAATTTTAATAAGGTTTTTCTTTTTGTGGGAGGGATAAAGCAGGCAGGTAAAGCGGGTATTGATTTAAATATTCCTGTATTTTCTAATGAGGAAGAAAAAACAGAGCGTTTGTTGTCTGATTTGCAGAGTGAAAAGTCCTATAAAGTTCTTGTGGTAGATAAAGCGATGCATGTAGAAGTAGAGGGAAAGATTTTGTTTGCCGGTAAAAATGTAAAAATAGAAGATAAAAAGAATGCCAAAGCAGTCTATGACAAAGAGATGGCGGAGGGTAATTATTCATATATTATTTATAAGTAAGGAGACGAATTATGGAAAAGACAATGGAGAAAATTGTAGCATTAGCAAAATCGAGAGGATTTGTTTATCCGGGATCAGAAATTTATGGAGGATTGGCAAATACATGGGATTATGGAAATTTAGGAGTAGAGCTTAAAAATAATGTAAAAAAGGCATGGTGGAAAAAGTTTATTCAGGAAAGCCCTTATAATGTGGGCGTTGATTGTGCCATTTTAATGAATCCACAGACTTGGGTGGCTTCAGGACATTTGGGTGGATTTTCGGATCCTCTTATGGATTGTAAAGAATGTCATGAAAGATTTCGAGCAGATAAAGTTATTGAAGATTATTGTCAGGAGCAGGGAATCGTTTTGGAAGAGGCAGTGGATTCATGGTCCCAGGAAAAAATGAAAGACTTTATTGAGGAGAACAATATTGCCTGCCCTACTTGCGGAAAGCATAATTTTACAGATATTCGTCAGTTTAATTTGATGTTTAAAACCTTTCAGGGAGTTACTGAAGATGCAAAAAATACAGTTTATTTAAGACCGGAAACTGCACAGGGTATTTTTGTGAATTTTAAGAATGTGCAAAGAACTTCCAGAAAGAAAATTCCTTTTGGAATCGGTCAGATAGGTAAGTCTTTTAGAAATGAGATTACACCGGGTAACTTTACCTTTAGAACAAGGGAATTTGAACAGATGGAGCTGGAATTTTTCTGTGAACCGGATACTGATTTGGAATGGTTTGATTATTGGAAACAGTTTTGTTTAAACTGGCTTAGTTCTTTAGGTTTAAAAGATGATGAAGTACGTTACAGAGACCATGATAAGGAAGAACTTTCTTTCTACAGTAAAGCAACTACAGATGTAGAGTTTTTATTCCCATTTGGCTGGGGAGAACTTTGGGGAATTGCAGACCGTACCGATTATGATTTGACCCAGCATCAAAATGTATCGGGACAGGATTTGACCTATTTTGATGATGAGAAAAAGGAACGTTATGTTCCTTATGTTATTGAGCCGTCTTTGGGAGCTGATCGTATGGTACTTGCTTTCCTTTGCAGTGCCTATGATGAGGAAGTTTTGGATGAAGAAAAAAATGATGTTCGTACTGTTTTACATTTCCATCCTGCTTTGGCACCGGTAAAGGTGGGCGTTTTGCCTTTATCTAAAAAGTTAAATGAGGGTGCTTTAAAAATTTATGAGGACTTGTCAAAACTTTATAACTGTGAATTTGATGATAGAGGAAATATCGGTAAGCGTTATAGACGTCAAGATGAAATCGGAACACCGTTTTGTATTACCTACGACTTTGAGTCTGAGACAGACGGGGCAGTTACTGTCCGTGATAGAGATACTATGGAGCAGGAAAGAATTAAAATCGAAGATTTAAAGGCATATTTAGAAAAGAAAATGGAATTT
>DATCYL010000302.1:0-7852 GCA_036570305.1 Lachnospiraceae bacterium | reverse complement strand
ATCAAGTTTATCCAAATCTCTCCTGATAGTTTCCTCGGATACCTGATAAAGCTGACTTAACTCACTAACAACCACCCTCTTATTTTCCTGTAACTGTTCTAAAATAAGATTTCTTCTTTCCAGCGCTAACATAAAGTATTTAACCCCTTTGTTATTTTACAAAATAGTTTTGATTAATTTCGGATCCGGATGTGCAATCACTGATGACTCTAGAAACATGCCTTTTGGCTGAATTTCTACTTTCGCTTTTTCGATTGCTGCCTCTACCGCTGCAATCTCACCGGTGATAATCAAAAAGGATTTTCCACACATACCTTTTGCAATGCGAAGTTCAATCAAATCTACAATTGCTGTTTTTGCCGCAACGTCTGCTGCAACAATAGCTGCTGCAACATCAAAAGTTTCAATGATACCTAAGGCATTGATTTTGTCTACATTGGTCGCACCATACATAGCCGGTGTAATGGAATCGTGAGGATTACCCAAGATAAAATTATCAATCATCTGTGAGGGATATGCCTGCTCTGCTGCCGCAATTGCTGCATTTACAGCACTCAAATCTCCTTCAATAATTGCAATATATTTTCCAGGACATACGGTCTGCGCTTCCACAATTTCAACATCCGCAGTCTTTACCATCATATCTGTAGCCGGAATACCTGCGGCGGTTGTTTTATATTCAATCATTCCCATTGCTCTGCTCATTTCCTTCACGTCCTTTCTAATTCATCTTTTGAATTTTCACATACTGGTCTGTTACTTCTGTCACTTCTCCAGCAATAGATGCATGAATTGCAACACTTAAGCCGTTAGAGGGCTTTGCAACCATCTGTCCTAACTCCACCTTATCTCCCACAGACACAATTGCGGTCGCCGGTGCTCCAATATGCTGACTCAAACGAAGTTTTACTGTATTCATAGGCACCACTTCATCATAAAGAGGTGCAGCTTTATTATATTTTTTCAAATCAAGCCTTGCTTCCAATCTTTCTTCCGGTACTTTTCTAAACTCACGAATACGGTCTACCACCGGTTTTTGTACCGGATTTGCCGGTATTTTTACGCCGGCTTTTCTAAGTCCCGTTTTGTATTCTGTAAGCAAAGTTCTTGGTGCTAATCCCTGTGGACATGCATAAAGTTCGCAGACTCCGCAAGAACAACAAAACATAGAATTTAAATATACATCTGTATCATTAAAATTCTGATTTGGAGCACTTCTCATAAACTTATGCGGCTCAATAGGATGTCCCAACATATTACGAGGACACATATCCGTACAAAGTTCACATTGACAACAGATAGACGCCGCTCTTTTTAAACTAATAGAAGACTTTGCTCTTTTGCGTTCCACCAAAAGATGATCCTGCGGAAGCACCAATATGGCATTGGTGGTTTTGGTAACCGGATCGTCACCACTATTGATATTTCCCATCATAGGGCCACCGACAAAATATACCGGATCCTTTATGGTAGTGACTCCTGCCTGATTTACAACATCTTGAATCGTGCAGCCGATAGGAACACGCACAGTAATCGGATTAGATACTTCTGCAACAACAGAAACCACCTTATCCGTAACCGGATGTTGATTTTCTAATGCTAAATATGCATTGTAAATAGTCTCTACATTAAATACTGCAACGCCGGTTTCTATCGGAAGTCCACCGGGACGTACCACCTTTTTAGTTGCCTCATAAATCATAACCACTTCATCTCCCATAGGATATACACCCTCTAAAAGATGTACACGAACCTTAGGAAACTGATCTACGCACTGAGCAAGCGCCGCAATAGTCTCTTTATACTCTTTTTTCACACAGATAATAGCCTCTTTTGCATCTAAAATATCTGCAAAAAGCTGAAAAGTTTTTGTGATTTCATAGGCATATTTTTCAAGAAGCTGTCTATGTAATTTTAATAACGGCTCACACTCTGCACAGTTTAATAAAATGGTCTCTGCACGCTCATCAAGCTTTGCATAGGTAGGAAATCCGGCGCCTCCGGCTCCCACAATACCATTTTCCTGCAAAATTTTCCCTAACTCTTTAATATCCATATCCTACTCCAATCCCGCACCTTCATCTACAATACCTACGATTGCGGCATCTACAGGTGCAGTATCAAGACCGCAGCCTATCCTTGCAGCACTTCCCTGAGCAACAAGAACAATCTCTCCTATTCCGGCTCCTATATTATCGATAGCTACAAACTGATGTGTACTTGCAGATGTTTCCTTCAGTGGTTCCACTATCATAAATTTATTACCGATTAACTTCTCGGATTTTCTAGTAGAAACAATACTTCCTACAACTTTACCTAAAATCATGATTTCCCTCCATCGCCTGCACACACAAGCCAAATGGGCAGTGCTTGTATTTTCTATTATTTTATAATTGTCACAGTGTCGCCACTTGCAATTTTACTCGCATTTGCTTCATCTGTATCAATGTGCATTTCCAAAGTAAATGTTTCATCCACACGGATTTTTACATGATTAAAAATGGTTCCTCTTTCATTATCCGCCTTCACAGATACAATTTCACCATCATGTACTCCGGCTGCCTGTGCATCTTTTGGAGACATATGAATATGTCTCATAGCAATAATGCAGCCTTCATTTAAATAAATAGCTCCTTTAGGTCCTATAATAGCAATCGGAGCTGAACCTGCAACATTTCCGGATTCTCTGATCGGTGCCTTTACACCTAATTTGATAGCATCCGTGGCAGAAATTTCTACCTGTGATGCCTTTCTCACCGGGCCCAATATACGAACATTTTCAATTGCTCTAAGTTTCAGTCCTACGATAGTAACTGTTTCATTCGATGCAAACTGTCCACCCATAAGTTCCTTTTTCTTGGTCAACTGATATCCTTGACCGAATAAAGCTTCCACATGCTCCTGAGTCAGGTGAATGTGACGAGCCGAAACTCCAATAGGTACCATATATCCTTTACTTGAAGCTTTGGACTTTTCCATAGCTTCCATAACCATTCTCGTAATTAATTCAATATTTTTCGTTTCCAAAATATCTACCTTCTCTTTCTTTAAGAGATTATCTATTTGTTAGTAGATAGAAAGATTTCCGGAGATTTTCTCCGGAAATCTTTCTATGGCATTTCCACCATCTGCTTCTTCCAAGAGAATACAGAAATTATTTTACTTTTGGTAAGATAGACTCTACGTCTGTGTGAGGTCTTGGAATTACATGTGTTGCTACTAATTCACCAAGTCTGCTTGCGCTGTTTGCTCCGGATTCAACAGCAGATTTAACTGCTCCTACATCTCCGCGAACCATAACTGTTACTAATCCGGAACCGATTCTTTCTGTTCCTACTAAAGTAACGTTAGCAGCTTTGCACATAGCGTCTGCTGCTTCTACTGCTGCAACCAATCCTCTTGTTTCCACCATTCCTAATGCTTCCTGTGCCATCTTTTTTTCCTCCTTGTTTATCACTCTATTTTGGGTATTGTTTGTTTCATTTGTTACAACTGTTTCATTTACATCCACTTTTTCTTCTGCTACTTTTTTTGTGGTAGCTGTTCTTTTTGCAGCCGGTGCAGTCTTAGCGGGAGTGCTTTTTTTTGCAGTTGTCTTCTTTATCTCTGCCATATTTAGGCCCTCCAAATCTATTAAGTTACAAGTGATTATTTAAATCGACTCGCACTCAACTCAATTAATCGAACGATTTCCTCATGGGGATTTGCTATTACTCCGGATGAAACAGGCTTGTGAATTGCATTTTGACTTGCAGCTTCTACAGCCTCTGTCACCGCCGCAACATCGCCTTGTACTACAACAGTAACAAGTCTACCACCTAATTTTCTCTCCCAGGTAGCAAGCTCTACATCTGCCGTTTTTAACATGACATCCAATGCATTTACCGCTGAGACAACGCCGGGAATTTCAACAAAGCCATACGATTTTCCCATGAAAGTACTCCTTTACAATTAGATAGTTGGAAGAATCTTCTCTACATCTGTGTGAGGTCTTGGAATCACGTGTGTTGCTACCAACTCACCAAGTCTGCTTGCAGCAGCGGAACCACTTTCAACAGCTGCCTTCACTGCTCCTACGTCTCCACGAACCATAACTGTTACTAATCCGGAACCGATTTTCTCAGTTCCCACTAAAGCTACTTCAGCTGCTTTAGTCATTGCATCAGCCGCTTCAATCGCTGCTGTAAGTCCTCTTGTTTCTACCATTCCTAATGCTTCCTGTGCCATTTTATATTCCTCCATAGATTCTTTCAATTTCATTTGTCAATATCATAACATACTTTTAATTTTTATCAAACGCATTTATCTTCAACATTTTTTGTGCATCCTCTGTCGGATTTGCAATAATATAATGTTGAACAACTCCCGTCAGCGACTCTGCCTTAGCGATACCGGCCTCCATAGCTGCCTCCACCGCCGCAACGCTGCCTCTAAACTTTATACAAACAAGTAGGGGTACCGGAAGTGAATCTGCATTTGCAGGCTTATTCTTATCAAAATTTTCAAGGCGAACATCCGCTGCCTTACAACCCGCATCCGCTGCCATAAATGCTGTCGCCAATCCAAACACTTCCAAAATGCCTACAGCCTCTCCCATACAAAGCTCCTCTTACTATTTATTAACAATCGCAATCTTAAGACCTGTCATTTCCAGATTTTTCTTATGACCTTCATTAATTTCATCTAATGAGTAGCGGTCAGTAATTAATCTTTCCATTGGAAGTCCGATAGCTTTTGCTCTCTTTAAGAAATCAAATGTTGTCGCATAGTCTCTTAAGGTGTATACCCAAGAACCTACGATTGTGATTTCTTTTGCACAAATATCAAAATGAGGATTAATGGTTGCATCTCCACCATTGATGAAGAAACCTAACTCACAAAGTCCGCCACCGTTGCGAACAAATTTGTAAATATTTGCATGTGCTCTTGGATTTCCTGTACACTGGAATGCAAAGTCAGCAAGATGTCCACCGAAAGCATCCTTTACGGCGTTAGCAAGGTCTTCTGTCTCTTTATAATTCATAAAGTTTACAGACTTCTCTGCTCCCATTTCTTTTGCAAATGCAAGTCTTTTTTCGTTTCCGTCTACAGCAACAATATTTTCAATTCCCATAGTACGAAGAACTGCAATACAAATCAAACCGATAGGTCCGCATCCCTGCACTGCAACTCTTGAGTTAAATCTTAAGATTCCTGTGGATTTTGCTCTTTCTACCGCATGAATTAATACAGCACAAGGCTCAATCAGAATACGGGAATCCAAATCAAGGTCACTTACATTAAATACGGAAGATCCTTCACGAATTAAAATATAATCTGAAAACCATCCGTTTAAGTGAATATTATCATCCGGTAATAAACCGTAAACATCAGCTCCGCCCACATTCTGCTTGTTTAAATCAAACATTGTAATATCAGGGTCATCTTTAAAAATCATAGAAGTAACAACTTTATCTCCCACCTGCAAAGGCTTTCCTGCGCTGTCTACTTTTACGTTTTTACCTAATTTTACGATTTCTCCTGTTCCTTCATGTCCCAAAGCAACCGGAATCAAACCGAACGGATCTCTTTTAAATTCGTGTGCATCTGTACCGCAGATTCCACATCCTTCTACTTTTACAAGGATATCTCCATCCCCAACTTCCGGCATAGGAAATTCTTTAATCTCATAATGCTCAAGTTCTGTAAGCATAGCTACACGAGCTGTTTTAGGAATGGTATTGCTTGCCAAAGGTGCTGCCACTTCAGGAGCAGCACTATTAGAAGAAGTCTGACCTGTCATTCCGCTTAAGACCTGCTTTACAATCTCCTCTATATTTACTGAATTTATATCCATTTTATTTCCTCCTATCGAATGCAAAGGCTATCTTGCATTACGCATTTTCTCTTCTTAGTAAAGGTGCTGGCACTTGTAAGACCTTCCCCTGTACGGCTTGCGATTGTAAAGGTACAAAAACCTTCTCCACCAAAGCCCAACGCTGCATAAGAAGGACCGTTCTTTACTAAAATTGCTGTATCAAGAGCTCTTGCATAAGTTGTGATGCGGTCTACATGTTTTGAATGAATATGTGCAGAATGACGATTTCCATGTTCTAACCAAACTGCCTTTTCCACTGCATCATCGAAGTTCTTAGCACGTACAATACCCAAAATAGGCATCATAAGTTCTTCCGCAATCATAGGATGCTCTTTCTCACCCTCAAAGATAATACAACGAATATTATCCGGAACTTCAATTCCAATCATTCCCAACAAGGTTTTAGCATCTCTACCTACACATTTACGGTTTAAACGTCCATTTGCAAGAACAACAGATGTAAGCTTATCCTGCTCTTCTTTATTTATCATATAGCAACCTTGTTCATTTACCATATAATGAATAAGTTCATCTACAATACTCTCAACTGCAACCACTTCTTTTTCAGCAATACATGGCAAGTTGTTATCAAAGGTACATCCATTTACAATATCCTGAGCCGCTTTTCTGATATCTGCTGTTTCATCGACTAATGCCGGAGGATTTCCCGCTCCTGCACCGATTCCTCTCTTTCCTGAAGAAAGAACCGCAGTAACAACACCGGGACCGCCTGTTGCGGCAATCAAAGGAATATCTTTGTGTTTCATCATGACATTACTTGAATCCATAGTAGGATTTTCTACTGTCACTGCTACATTATCAGGACCGCCGGCTTCCATGGACGCTTCGTTGATTAAATTAACAGCATAAATGGATGTTTTTATAGCTGCCGGATGAGGATTAAATACAACTGTATTTCCACCCGCAATCATACCCATAGAGTTGCAAATAACGGTTTCACTCGGATTTGTACATGGAGTAATTGCTCCAATGACACCGAAAGGTCCCATCTCTACCAAGGTCAATCCTCTATCACCTGAATATGCTTCTGTTTTAATATCTTCTGTTCCCGGTACTTTTTCAGCTACAAGATGATGTTTTAATATCTTATCTCCGACATTTCCCATACCGGTTTCTTCAACTCCCATTCTGGCAAGAATTTCAGCATTTTCTTTAGTCTTGCGACGAATGTTTGTAATAATTTTTTCTCTTTGGTCCATAGACATTCTGCGAACTGTCTGCTGAGCCTTTTTTGCGGCTGCAATCGCCTCATTCATATCAGCAAAAACTCCATGTTTCTCACTAACAGTTTCAGCAATCTGCATTCTCGCCATAACTTCCTGTACAATATCTTGTACCATATTCTCATTTATCGGCACGAGATTACCTCCTTTTTGCAGTGTCTATTATTGAAGTCCTAACTGTTCCATAACTTTCTTTGTAATAGAAGCAACCAATTCAGGGTTTGGAGCCTTATCATCTGAATTTACAGAACCTGTAGTTGAGTTTGTCTTACATCCGCAACTATGGCAGTTATGCTCACCCTTATTCTGGCAAAGATTTGCAGGATGTTTTCCAGGCAATCCCATCTGTCTTCTGATTTCGTATAATTTTTCAATCGTTTTCTGATCAAATTCCTTTGGTCCGCCAAGCAATCTTGCTTTGAATAAAAGCTCTGCATAGAACTCTAAAGATTCCATTTTGTGGTAAGCAGCCAAAAGATCTGTAGACCATGTAAGCGCCCCATGGCTCTCTAATAATACTGCATCATAATATGGAAGGTATTTTTCCAAATTATCAGGAATTTCCATTGTAGATGGTGTACCATACTCAGCAATCGGAACACATCCAAGAGCGATTACAGCTTCCGGCATAATCGGCTGTGTTAAAGGAATACCTGCAATAGCAAAACTTGTTCCGTAAGAAGGATGTGCATGTACTACCGCTGCTACATCCGGTCTTTTTGCATAAACTCTCATATGCATCTTAATTTCT
>DATCYL010000301.1:0-7070 GCA_036570305.1 Lachnospiraceae bacterium | reverse complement strand
CATGGTGCGATTGAAAACAATATTTCCATAGAGGGTTACGGAAAACAAAATCCAGTGGCTTCTAATGCTACAGAATCCGGTAGAGCTAGAAACCGAAGAGTGGAGTTTATTATATCTAGAAGTTAAAATGGAAAAGTTGTTTTCATTCAAGAATGGAAACAACTTTTTTTGATAAGACAAGAATTAGGAGGAAATATGCTAGCAAAACATTATCAGGGTAAACAATTCAGTGATGAAGTATTTTCTACTGCTCAAAGAGCAAAAGAGGCAATGGATAAATATGGAAAAGAGTCCGTATTTAATGCTACTTTAGGATCCTTATATGATGAAGAAGAAAACTTAGTGGTATTTGATGTAGTCAGACAATTATTTCATGAACTTCCTTTGACAGAGTTTACGGCTTATGCCCCACACTTTACAGGCAGTGAAGCTTATAAAGAGAGTGTAAAAAAGTCGGTCTTAGGGGAAAATTATCAAAAAGACTATCCAAATTATTTTTTCTCTGTCATAGGAACTCCGGGAGGAACGGGAGCTTTAAGCAATACGATTAAAAATTATCTAAATCATGGGGAAAAAATTCTTCTTCCAGAGAGAATGTGGGGGCCATACAAGGCAATGGCGAAAGAAGTGGGGGGCAGTTTTGATTGCTATCGACTCTTTAATGAAAACAGTGCTTTTCATCTATCAAATTTCGAAGGAAAAGTAAAAGAACTATCAGAAAAACAAGAAAGTTTAATTGTTGTGATCAATGACCCTTGCCAAAACCCAACCGGGTTTAAATTAAGCCAAGAAGAATGGCTAGCTGTTATGAAAATATTGAAGGAAGCAAGTCAGAAAACAAATGTTGTTTTAATAAAAGATATTGCCTATAAAGATTTTGATACTCCTGAATATGGAGAGGAAATCATTTTATCAGATATACCTGAAAATTTGCTAGTGGTATATGCTTTTAGTTTATCCAAGTCTTTGGGAATTTATGGAATGAGAGCAGGAGCTCAATTGGCAGTTTCCTCCAGTAAGGAATGGATGGATGAATTTGAAACAGCGGCAGCCTTTTCTTGTAGAGCGACTTGGTCAAATGCTTCCAGAGGGGGAATGGAGATGTTTGCAAAAATTATAGAAACTCCTTCTTTGAAACAACGACTTTTGGAAGAGCAGAAGAAGTATGAAAAATTACTTTTGGAAAGAGCTGACATTTTTATAACAGAGGCAAAAGAGTGTGATTTGGATATTTTGCCATATAAAAGTGGTTTTTTCTTGACGATTCCTGTAGGAGAAAAAGTAAGGGAAACAATTACAGAATTGGAAAAACAAAATATTTTTACGATTGTCTTTGATGATGCGATTCGAATTGCTATCTGTGGGATTCCAAAAAGAAAATTAAAAGGTTTGGCAAAAAAAATAAAGGATACGATAGAAACGTTGAAAGGGTGAGTTAGGAAATGAAAAAGCTTGATTTGTCTATGGTAACAAATGAAGTAGAAAAAATGTGTATGGCAGCAAATTATTATGTAGATCCTAAAGTATTGGAAAAAATAAAAAAGGCTTATAACAGTACAGAAAAATCCCCATTGGCAAAAAATGTGTTGCAACAAATTTTGGAAAATGATGATATTGCTGAAAAGGAACAAGTTCCTATGTGTCAAGATACCGGGATGGCAGTGATATTTTTGGAAATTGGGACAGAAGTGTATATCCCGGGAGATATTTATGAAGCCATTCAAGAAGGGGTTCGTCGGGGTTATGCAAATGGATATTTACGAAAATCGATGGTAAGACATCCTTTGGACAGAGTAAACACGAAAGATAACACTCCAGCTATTATTCATACTAAAATAGTTTCAGGTTCTGATCAAGTGAAGATTATTTTAGCTCCTAAAGGAGGAGGTTCTGAAAATATGAGTCTGGTCAAAATGTTAAAACCTGCAGATGGAATAGAAGGAGTTAAAAAATTAGTTTTGGAATTGGTTTCTGCCGCAGGAGGAAATCCCTGTCCACCTATTACAGTAGGAGTAGGAATTGGTGGAAGCTTTGAAAAAGCCGCTCTACTTGCAAAGGAAGCTTTGCTACGAGATACGAATGATAAGAGTACAGATCCTATTGCAGCTTCTTTGGAAGAGGAATTGCTGGAAAAAATTAATAAATTAGGAATAGGCCCTCTTGGTTTGGGAGGAAAAACCACAGCTTTGGCAGTGAAAGTGAATGTGTTTCCTTGCCACATTGCTTGTTTACCTGTGGCTGTTAATTTAAATTGTCATGCGGTGCGACATCAAGAAATCATTTTATAAGGAGGAAGAAAGATGGAATATACAGTCAAAACTCCTTTGAAAGAGGAGCTTATTCAGACATTAAGAATTGGAGATGTTGTAAAAATTACAGGAACGATTTATACAGCTCGAGATACGGCTCATGCAAGATTGGTAAAATTGATAGAAGAAGGAAAAGAACTTCCTTTTCCATTGGAAGGACAAATCATTTATTATGTAGGGCCTACTCCTGCAAAACCTGGGTGTGCTATTGGAAGTGTAGGACCTACAACAAGTTATCGTATGGACCCTTATGCTCCTATTTTAATGCAGCATGGTTTGAAAGGTATGATAGGAAAGGGAGGACGTTCTCAAGAAGTAAAAGACAGTATTCAAAAAGAAAAAGCAATATATTTTGCAGCAGTAGGAGGAGCGGCAGCTTTAATTGCAAAATCTATACAAAAGGCAGAATTGATTGCTTATGAAGATTTAGGAGCGGAGGCAATTCGAAAATTAGAAGTAAAAGATTTTCCGGCTATTGTGGTGAATGATGTTTATGGTGGAGATTTGTATGAAGAAGGAAGAAAACAATATATGGAGGAAGTCTGATATGACAATAGAAGAACTGCTGGAAATGAGTCCGGTCATTCCAGCAATTAAAAATGATATTTCTTTGAAAGAGGCGATTTCTTCTGATTCGGAAATAGTTTTTGTGATTATGGCAAATTTGCTGAATATAGAGAGAGTTGTCAATACTTTAAAGGAAGCAGGAAAAAAAGTATTTATTCATGTAGATATGATAGAAGGACTTTCCAGTTCCAATTATGGAGTGGAATATATCGTGGAAAAAATACAACCTTTTGGAATCATTACGACAAAACATAATATTGTATCTTTTGCCATTAAGATGAAGATACCGGTGATTCAACGTTTTTTCATTTTAGATTCTTTTTCCTATGAAAAAACAGTGTCACATATTCAAGAAAATAAACCAACTGCGGTAGAAATTTTGCCGGGTTTAATGCCGAAAATATTACATTCTTTATCCTTAAAGATAGATAGACCTCTGATAACAGGAGGATTGATTGCCAGTAAAGAAGATATTGTGAGTGCTCTATCAGCAGGAGCTTGTGCTGTTTCTACTACAGATACGGAACTTTGGAATATTTAAATTGACTTTTCAAAAAAAATGAAGTAAGAAAAGAAAGAGGACTCATATCATAAAAAGGAGGAAGTTTATGAAAAAACTGATTAACCAAAGAGAAAATATTGTGGAAGAAGTTATTCAAGGTATGGTAAAAGCATATCCAAATAAACTTGCTAGGGTAGAGGGAGAACCAATTATTTTTCGAAAAGAAAAAAAACAAGGAAAAGTTGCTTTAATTAGTGGAGGTGGAAGTGGACACGAACCATCTCATGCAGGCTATGTTGGATATGGAATGTTAGATGCTGCCGTGTGTGGAGAAATTTTTACTTCTCCGGGAGCTGATAAAGTATATCGGGCAATTCAAGAAGTCAATGCAGGAGCAGGAGTTCTTTTAATTATTAAAAATTATAGCGGTGACGTAATGAATTTTGAAATGGCTGCAGAGATGGCGGCTATGGAAGGAATAACAGTAAAACAAGTTGTAGTAGATGATGATATTGCCGTGGAAAACAGTACTTATACAGTGGGACGAAGAGGAATCGCAGGAACTGTTTTTGTCCATAAAATTTTGGGAGCTGCAGCAGAAGCCGGGTATTCCTTGGATGAATTAGTAGAATTGGGAAATCGCTTGGTTAAAAATATTAAAACCATGGGAATGTCTTTAAAGTCTTGTATGGTATTTTCAACAGGGAAAGCAAGTTTTGACATAGGAGATGATGAGGTAGAAATTGGATTGGGAATTCATGGAGAACCCGGAACTCATCGAGAAAAGATGACAACAGCAGATCATTTTACAGAAAAATTATTTGCTCAAATTGACAAAGAAGCAAACTTGCAAAAAGGAGAAGAGATTGCTGTTTTGGTCAATGGATTGGGAGAAACCACTCTTATAGAATTATTTATTATTAACAATCATTTACAGGATTTGTTACGAAAAAAAGAAGTTGTGGTTGCTAAAACCTTGGTAGGAAACTATATGACATCCTTAGATATGGGAGGATTTTCTATTACTATAGTAAAATTGGATGAGGAAATGAAACAGTTATTATTTGCAGAACAAGATACAATAGCATTTTAAGGAGAGGGATATGTTATTAGAAATCATTGAAAAAATTGCAGATGAGATTATAAAAAATAAGGAATATTTAACGGAATTGGATCGAGTGATTGGAGATGGAGATCATGGAGTAAATTTGGCAAGAGGATTTGAAGAGATTAAGGCACAATTGCCAACATATACTTCCCTAACATATTCCGATATTTTTCAAAAAATGGGAATGGCATTGCTAACGAAAGTTGGAGGAGCTTCCGGAGCCATTTATGGAACGGCATTTATGAGTGCAGGAATGCATTGTAAAGGAAAGACAGAGTTAGAAAAAGAGGATATTGTTGATATTTTGAAGGCTATGATTGATGGAGTTCAAAAAAGAGGAAAGGCAATTTTAGGTGAAAAAACTTTATTAGATACCGTGATTCCAGTGTATGAATTTTTAAAAGAGAGTTTAGAAAAAGGAGAAGATATTTTTTCACGACTCAAGGAAATTCAAAATATAGCGGAAAAAGGAATGGAATCTACTAAAAATATTGTTGCAACAAAAGGTAGAGCTTCTTATGTAGGGGAAAGAAGTCTGGGACATATTGATCCCGGAGCAGCGTCTTCCTATATGATGATAAAGGTAATTTGTGAAACAATCAAATAGGAGGAGATATGGTAGGGTTTGTAGTAGTATCACATAGCAAGGCTTTAGCAGAAGAAACAGTTCGTTTAGCTTTAGAAATGAAACATAGCGAATTTCCATTAATCAATGGAAGTGGAACGGAAGGAGATTATTTTGGGAGTAATCCCCTTATTATCAAAGAGGCAATAGAAAAAGCCTACACCGAGGAAGGAGTTCTTGTATTTGTAGATTTAGGAAGTTCCGTATTGAACACACAAATTGCGATGGATTTTTTAGATACAGATAAATATAATCTTGAAAAGATTAAAATTGCGGATGCTCCTTTGGTGGAAGGTTTGATTGCAGCGGTTGCTATGAATGATACAAAGGCTAGTTTAGCAGATATTTTATTAGAATTGAAAGAATTTAAGAATTTTTCAAAAATAAATGATTAGCTACTTGATTTTTGTGAAAAGATGAGGTATATAGATTATTAAAGATATCTGACATGAGATAAGGAGAGTCATGATAAAAGTAGAGGAATACTTTGTTATGACTTTTTTTATTCAAAGACGCAGATAAAAATAGGAGTGAAAGGAGAAAAATATGGAACCAATGTCAATGTATTTTGCCGAATTTATTGGGACAGCAATGTTATTACTATTAGGGAATGGGGTAAATATGACTCTGAGTCTAAAACATAGCTATGGAAAAGGTGGAGGATGGATGTGTACTTGTTTCGGATGGGGAGTATCTGTTACTGTAGCCGCTTATTTTGTAGGATGGGCTAGTGGAGCACATTTAAATCCAGCAGTAAGTTTAGCTTTAGCTGTGGCAGGAACTCTTGATTGGGCTTTATTACCTGGATATATTATTGCTCAATTGTTAGGAGGAATTCTGGGAGCAACTTTAGCGTATTTAACTTATAAACGACAAATGGATGAGGAACCAGATGCAGGAACAAAGTTAGGAGTTTTTTCAACAGGACCTTCTATTGATGATGCAAAATGGAATGTACTAACAGAAGTCATTGGAACAGCAGTTTTAATGATTGGAATTTTAGCCATTGGTTATGGGAAAAACCAAATGCCTGCAGGAATTGGGCCTGTGGTTGTTGGATTGCTAATTATGGTCATTGGTTTAGGATTAGGAGGAGCAACAGGATTTGCTATCAATCCTGCCAGAGATTTGGGACCAAGAATTGCTCATGCTATTTTACCAATTAAAGGAAAAGGAGATTCTAATTGGAAATATGCTTGGGTTCCAGTTGTAGGTCCATTAATTGGTGGAGTATTGGGAACATTAATTTTTCAATTTTTATGTCGAATGACTCAAGGATGTCCAGTCTTAAACTAAAGGAGGTTTTTTTATGAAATACATTGTAGCCTTAGATCAAGGAACTACTAGTTCGAGAGCTATTTTATTTGATGAAAATCAAGCGATTGTAGGTGTGGCACAAAAAGAATTTACTCAATACTATCCAAAGGAAGGTTGGGTAGAACATGATCCTATGGAAATTTGGTCTAGCCAAAGTGGAGTTTTAGCCGAAGTGATTGCACGTGCCGGAATTACACAACATGATATCATTGCGATTGGAATTACCAATCAAAGAGAAACGACTATTGTATGGGATAAAAATACAGGGAAACCTGTATACAATGCAATTGTATGGCAATGCCGAAGAACTGCTAAAATCTGTGATGAATTAAGAAAAGTAGATGGATTGGAAGAATATATTAAAGACAATACCGGTTTGGTTTTAGATGCTTATTTCTCAGGAACAAAAATAAAATGGATACTCGATAATGTTGAAGGTGCTAGAGAAAAGGCTGAAAAAGGTGAATTATTATTTGGAACAGTTGATACATGGCTTGTTTGGAAACTTACACATGGAAAGGTTCATGTAACTGACTATACTAATGCATCAAGAACCATGCTATTTAATATAAGAGATTTAAAATGGGACGAAAAATTATTAAATGAATTAAACATACCTAAGAGTATGCTTCCAGAAGTTAA
>DATCYL010000300.1:0-9537 GCA_036570305.1 Lachnospiraceae bacterium | reverse complement strand
TATGTTTTTTAATCCACTCGCTTTTTTCATTTACAAAGGCTAGGATTTCCCGCTTACTCAGTCTAAGAGGAGCTCTCACCAGCACATCCCCTTTTGCATTAATTTCCAGACTTAATGTCTTTCGTTTACTTCTGATAAGTTTTATTGTATTTTCTTGCATTTTTATTTTTCGTTGATGATTTTTCCCGTCATATGTTCAATGGTTAATTCCAGACAAGCAACTGCTGCCGCACTTCTTTTCATTTCTTCATCCACCGACTCCGGTGTCGGATAGTACTTCAAACCTAAATTTTTTACTCGACGAAACACCATCTCCCTGTCTTCAATTTCTTTAATTCTTCCAAAGACTACTACACTGCTAATATTTAATGCCCAATCGCCCTCTTTCTTAAAGCCTTTATCATAGACACAAAAAGATACCTTATCACACTTTTTAATTGCATCCATTTTGTGCCCGACTTTGGCACCATGAAAATAAATCTTGCCGTCTTCATAGATATAATCTAAGGGCACCGTGTAAGGATAACCTTCATCTCCTAAAACCGCCAGCACTCCTCTGGGCTCTTCTTTTAATATTTTCTCACAGGTTTCTTTATCCAATTCCTGCTTAAATCTTCTCATTTTCCTAAACATAGCCTTTCTCCTACAAGCTCTTTTTAGGATGTCTATCAACAACATCCCCGTATTTTTCAAGCATTTTTTGACCTTTCTCTGTCAATTTGTATCCCCGCACCGAAAACTGCTCTCCTAACTCTTCTTCTGATAAATGTTCCCTCAACAAGGTATCCAACTCCTTAGATTTTAATTTGGACAATCCCGTCACCTGAAATTTTTTCAATATGTCTTTCTTTTCTTTCGCATTTATATGATCAAGGGAATCAAATGCACTTTCTTTTTCTACATATCCCTTTTGCCAAAGGCTTTGCAAATGTTCTTTTCCCTGAATTCCGTAAGTATATCGAAAATACTTTGGAAACCATGTTTGGTTGGTAAAAGTTCCAAAGGCTATTCGCCACAGCAAAATGATATCGCCTGCCAATAGATTATCCTCCAGTTTTTCCAGATTCTTTGCCGGTATTTTAATCTTTTCCATAGGTCTCCCCCTATTTCATAATATTTTCTTACAAAGCTTAAATTTCTATCTGCCCAAACTTTTTGCCACTTCTTCTGCCATGGCGAGGACATCGGCAAATTTCTTTAATGCCATATCTATCGCTTGGGCATCGGTCAAATCAACTCCCGCATGTTTTAATTCGTCCAAGGGATTTTGACTTCCTCCCATAGATAAAAACTCAAGATACCTCCTTACGTCCTCCCTATTTCCCGCTAAGATTTTCTCAGACAAAGCAACTGCCGAAGAATAACTTGTGGCATATTTATAAACATAAAACGGACGATAGAAATGCGGAATACGAGCCCATTCATATTGAACCTCCTCATCAAGAACCAAATCCGGACCGAAATATTTCTCTATCAAATTTTTATAGAGGGTATTCAAAGAATCTGCAATAATTGCTTCCCCTCGCTCCGCCATGGCATGTACCTCTTTTTCAAACTCTGCAAACATGGTCTGACGGTATACCGTTCCCTTAAAGCTTTCCAAATACTGGTTAAGCAAGGCAAGTTTTTCATTGGAATCCTTGCATTTTTTTAACAATTGTTCTATCATCAGATTTTCATTAACCGTAGATGCAACCTCAGCTACAAACAAGGTGTAGGAAGCATTCTGAGCTTCCTGATTTTGGTTTGCAAACCATGTATGCATGGAATGTCCCATTTCATGAGCCAGTGTTGATACACTATCAAGGCTCCCTGTAAAATTCATCATAATATAAGGATTACTGTCATAAGTCCCCGAAGAATAGGCACCACCTGATTTTCCCTTATTAGGATAAACATCCACCCAGCGGTCTGCAAATCCCTTTGCAACTATCGAATGGTATTCTTCCCCTAAGGGATATACCGCATCCAAAACCATCTCTTTTGCATCTTCATAGGAATATTCTTTTGGCTCTGTCTGTACCAGAGGAGCATACACATCATAGTAATGCAGGCTATCTACCCCCAAGAGCCGTTTTCTAAAAGCAAGATAACGATACATCGTCGGCAAATGTTTGTTTACCGTATCAATTAAAGTATCATAAACCTTTGTCGGGACTCCCTCTTCTGCCATAGACATGGCACGACTTGAGTCGTAATTTCGCACTCTCGCTTCTGTCGTTATAGCTTTGACTTTGCCCGCATAAGCTGCCGCAAATGTATTAATATGTTGCTTATACCCCTTATAAAAACTTAAAAAAGCTTTCTTTCGCACGTCTCTATCCAAACCGGTTTGCAAGGAAATAAAATTAGCCCCCGTTACCTCAATACTTTTTCCTTCTTTATCCTCTATTGACGCAAAAACCATATCTGCATCCATAAGATTTTTTGCAATCTCTGCGGAACTTGCAAAAGTCTCTCCAAAATCGGCAAGCAATTTTTCTTCATTTGCCGATAACATATGCTCTTTCTTTTCCTGTAGCTTTTTCATTCTAAATTCATAAGGCTTTAGTTTCTCATCTTGACAAATATCTAAAAGCTTTTCTTGCGATAAAGAAAGAATCTCAGGTTCTGCAAAAGAAATAATTGAAAGTGCATTCACATATTTTGCATAAGCACGAGCATACATACTTTGCGCTTCCCTTGCGCGGGTATCTTCACTTTTACGTAAATGTGCATAGCTATACAAATTTGAAATTACACGCTCCATAGTTGTTTCAGCATCCAGATAAGAACGAATATTTTCGGCTGTATGCAAAGTACCCACATAAGCCGTAAGCCCCTCCAACCGGTCATCAAAGCTTTCTAGTTCTCTTTCAAACTCTTCCTCATTTTTATAAAGACTTTGCAAATCCCATGTATACTCGTTTTCAATCTCGCAACGTTCTTTTAATGTTTCTGCCATAACAAATCTCCCTTTAATCCGGAGCAAAAGCTCCTGTTTTTACCCTTTTATTTTTCTAATTTCTTCTTTGATATAATTTATCAGACTTTCCATGCCTTCCCCTGTTTTGGCACTTATCGGAAAAATAAGAGCCTTGGGATTTAACCTATGAATTCTCTCTGATACCTTTTCTAAGCTGAATTCAAAAAATGGCATGGTATCCATTTTATTAATAACCACCACATCGCTTACAGTAAACATCAACGGATATTTTAAGGGCTTATCATCCCCCTCAGGGACGCTTAACAGTGCAATGTTTTTATGGGCACCCGTATCAAACTCCGCCGGACACACCAAATTTCCTATGTTTTCTAAAATTAATAAATCCAAACCTTCCAAAGAATACTCATTCAAGGCTCTCCTAGTCATATCGGCATCAATATGGCAAAGACCTCCGTTATGAATCTGCATGGATTGTATTCCTGTTGCATCCGCTACACGCTGAGCATCCACCGAACTTTCGATATCTACATCCATTTCACCAATGCGATACTCTTTCTTCATCGCATTTATGAGTCCGGTTAAAGTTGTGGTTTTGCCACTTCCCGGTCCTGACATAAAATTAAGAAAAAGGATTTTGTTTCTCTTCATTTCTTGTCTGATATCTTCTGCCACCAGGCTATTTTGTGCATTAATGTTTTCATTAATTTTTATTACTTTTACTTCTGCCATACTTTCACCTCTATTCGTTTTATGTTCAGTATACTATAAACAGGTTAAAAACTAAATATTTTCCCACTAAGAAGATAAGAAAGGATATGCATCAGCTCCCCTTTATTGACAAACTTTATAAATCATTGTATTATGCCACTTGCAAGAGGCTTTTACTTTTGCATAAATATTTTTCAAACAAATCACAAAAACCATCCGCTATCGCCGGGTAGCGCAAATTCGTCAGTTTTTTTACATCGTTAGGCCTTAGAAGATGTAAATAACTGGCTTTTTATTTTTATAAATCAGCAGAAAAGAGGAGTTTTATGGAAAATCACGCTAATATGAAACAATTTATTCGTTATGTCTCAGCTAATATAATTAGTATGTTGGGACTCTCCTTTTATATCCTTATTGATACTTATTTCATCGCCAAGGGTATGGGCGCTGCCGGTCTTACTGCTTTAAATCTGGCTCTCCCTATCTATAATGTAGTCAATGGAAGCGGTCTTATGATGGGCATTGGCTGTGCTGCACAATTTATCACCTTTAGAATACAAAGAAAAGAAAAACAAAGTCAAAATGTTTTTTTTAACTCTCTATTTTTATGGGGAATATTTTCTATTATTTTCTTTATCTTAGGGCTCTTCTTTTCCTCTCCTTTGGCAAAATGGTTGGGTGCCGATATGGAAACTTTTGATATGACGCGAATCTATTTAAAATACATTCTTTTATTCTCTCCCGCCTTTATGCTCAACAATATTTTATCGACCCTGACCAAAAATGATGAGGCCCCCCGCCTTGCCATGATTGCTACCTTAGCCGGCACTTTATTTAACTGCATTTTTGACTATATATTTATTTTTCCATTAGGCATGGGAATGCTCGGTGCCGTCTTGGCCACCGGTTTTTCTCCTATTTTGGGCGTTCTTTTGCTTTTGCCCAGAATTTTAAAAAATCAAAGAAATTTTGCTTTCAAAAATTTCTCTTTTTCTTTTCAATATATAAAGGGAATTTTTACTTTAGGAATCTCCTCTTTTATCAATGAATTTGCCAGCGGCTTTGTTATGCTGACTTTTAATTTTTTAATTCTTTCCATTAGTAATAATTTAGGTCTTGCCGCCTATGGTGTCATTGCCAATGTATATCTTGTTGTAATTGCACTTTTTACAGGAATTGCGCAGGGAGCACAACCCCTTTTTAGCACTTCCTATGCCAAACAAGACAAAAAAGGACTACGAAATATATTAAAATATTCCGTAGTCTCCTGTCTTTTGTTTTCCTTTTTCATCTATCTTATTTGTATTGTATTTCGCCAGCCGATTGTCGCTGTATTTAACCAGGAAAACAACCAAATACTCCAGACTCTTTCTGAATTTGGAATGACTCTTTATTTTTTGGCAATCCCTTTTATGGGAATAAATATTATCCTCGGCATGTATTTTATTACCGTAGAGCAGGCACTGTCCGCACAGATAGTTACCCTGCTTAGAGGTGTTTTCCTTGTAATTGCTTTTGCCTTTCTTTTGTCTGCTTTATTCAAAATGACCGGCATATGGCTAACACCATTATTTACAGAACTTTGCGCCTGCCTAGCGGCTATTTTCCTCTTTATGCGAAAGAAAAACAAAACTACCGGATTGCACTAAAAGCAAGCTTTAAATCTTCTAAAATATCATCAATATTTTCAAGACCTACAGATAGCCTTACCATACCCGGTTTGATTCCCGCTGCCACCAGTTGCTCATCAGTCAACTGCCTGTGAGTTTCACTTGCCGGGTGTAAGACACAAGTTCTAATATCTGCTACATGTACCTCATTGGATGCCAACTTTAATGCATCCATAAATGCCATAGCAGCCTCTCTTGTCTTTAAATCAAAGGAAATAACGCCACTTGCACCCTTTAGGTATTTTTGTGCTAATGTGTGATTTTTATCACCCTCTAAACCGGGATAGGTTACCGATTCTACTTTTGGATTTGACTGTAAATACGTTGCTACCCTCAAAGCATTAGAACAGTACCTCTCCATACGAACCGCCAAAGTTTCTAATCCCATATTCAACAAAAACGCTGAATGCGCTGCCGGATAACAACCAAAATCCCTCATCAGCTGCATTCTCGCCTTTAAAATAAATGCTAATTCTTTATATTTTTCTGTATAGGAAATTCCATGATAAGAAGGATCAGGCTCAACCAAGTCCGGGAATTTTTCTTTTTTCCATTCAAACTTTCCACTGTCTACAATCACACCGCCCACCTGCACTGCATGGCCGTCCATATATTTGGAGGTAGAGTGTATTACAATATCCGCACCAAATTCAAAAGGTTTACAAAGAATAGGAGTAGCAAAAGTATTGTCCACAATAAGAGGAATATCATGCTTATGAGCTAATGTGGCAAATCTCTCTATATCGAGTACCGAAAGCGCCGGATTGGCAATGGTCTCTCCAAAAATCGCCTTAGTATTATCTTTGATTGCCGCCTCAATTTCCTGATCTGTATCATTTTTATTTACATAAATACACTCAATACCAAGTTTCTTTAAAGTAAAAGAGAAAAGATTAATAGTTCCTCCATAAACTTCTGACAAACTCACGATACTATCGCCTGCCTGGCAGAGGTTTAAAATCGTAAGTAAGGTTGCCGCTTGACCTGAGCTGGTGCACATGGCAGCTACTCCACCCTCCAACTGGGCAATCTTTTCTTCAACCGCCATAACTGTAGGATTTGCAAAACGCGAATAAATCAAAGCCTTGGTCGGATCATCAAAAACATCCGCTACATCCTGCGTAGAATCAAAAACATAGGTTGTACTCTGTACAATAGGAACTACTCTAGGCTGGGAATTTTCCGGTTGATATCCTCCATGTAAACATAAAGTTTCATCTTTCATAGCACTTATTTTCTCCTTTTCATTTCGATAGTTTAATTATACTGTATCTTTTGCTATATTTCCATTAGAAGAAATTTCTCTCGAAGCCTCTATGGATCCCTTTTTACTTCTAATAAAGCTTTTACTTTCCGATAAAATTACTCCCGCTAGAGTAAACACAGTTCCCATGATTGATAAAGGGGTCAGCCTCTCTTGCAAAATCAAAAAAGAAGCAATCAATGTTACCACCGGACTGGCATAAATATAAGCACTGGTTGTAATTACACCTAATTTTTTTACCGCTAAATTCCAAGTCACAAAACAAAGCGCGGAAGCTCCCACTCCCAAATATAAGAAATTCAATAAGTTTACCGGTTTTAATAGCCCTGCAAAATCAAAGGAAGTATGCAAAAAGGGCAAAACAGGAAGCATCCACAAAATCCCATAGAAGAAAATCCTTCGGGTCACCAATACCATGGAATAGCCGAAAGTTCCCACCTTTTTGCTAAGCAAAGCATAAAATCCCCATACAATAGATGCAAGGAGTGTCAGTAAATCACCCAAAGGATTGATGTGAAGCTTACTTCCGTTAAAACTAATCAGAAAAATCCCTACCATAGCTACCACAAAACCTAAAAAGAAAGAAAGCCCCAACTTTTCTGATTCTTTCATAAAAAAGTGGGTAATCAAGCCTGAAAAAAATGGAGCTACCGCAATAATAACTCCCACATTAGAAGCCATAGTATAAGTAAGTGCTATATTCTCCAAAAGATAGTAAAGACAAAGTCCTGTAAGCCCTGCTCCGGCAAAGGTCAACTCCTCTTTCCAACTTGTTCCTTTTAACCTTTTAGGCGCCATAAAAAAGAGCACAAGTAATCCTATAAGAAAACGAATATATAGTATCTGTACCGGGTCAAAATCTCTAAGTAAAATCTTAGTAGAAATAAAGGTTGTTCCCCAAATGACAATCGTAAATATCGCTAAGAAATGTCCTATTTTTTGTTCTTTTTCCAATTTTTATCCTCCTTATCTTTCCCCCTTATCAGTCTTAAGTCTATAAAGACTGTGAACATGATGTGACCATAACTTTTTATTTTGCTTTTATTTTTTCAATGTGACTCAAACGTGAACTATTACACCCCTCTACTTTTTACTACTTTTATCTACTTTTAAAATGCCCCCAAACCCGCATAAATACTGACAAAAATAAAAAGACATGCGACAGAGCCTAGTCTTATCACACATCTTTTATAAGTGCGCGATCAGGGGCTCGAACCCTGGACACCCTGATTAAGAGTCATCGTCTTTATTGCCTTAAAACCCTTATTTTATGCGGGTTTGAGGATTTGCTGTAAACATTTTGTAAACATTTGATTTCTATTATACTTATAGATGAACTTTTTTCGGCTCTAAAATAAATGTTGGGGTGTTTGATTAAAAAATCATCACCTCGGCATTTTTTTGTTTTATAATATAAAAAACCTCCAAGTGCCAGCACACAAACTAACTACTCGGAGGTATTAAAAATTGCATCATCATTGTATCAATAAACTCTTAGATATGAAAGGGGTAAATGTAAAAAAAATTGTTCATTCCAACTCTTTTGTTAAAATCTTTCTGGAAACTGTGCCTAGGGAACATATTTGCCCTGCTTGTTTTTCTTCTACGAAAAGAGTTCATGATTATAGAACTCAGGTGATTAAGGACCTTCCTTTTCAGCTTAAGCATTGCTACCTTGTTCTAAGAAAACGAAGATATGTCTGTTTATGTGGGAAGCGTTTCTATGAAAACTATAGCTTCTTACCACGATATTTTCAGCATACCTCAAGGCTTACTGCATTTATTGCCGCCTCCTTACATGATACTCTGGCTGTCTCGGGTATTGCTGCTAAATGCAATGTTTCCACTACCACTGTAAATAGAATACTTGATACCGTTTCTTGTACAAGAACTACTTTATCAACTACTATTTCTATTGATGAGTTTAAGGGGAATTCAGGTCATGAAAAATATCACTGTATTCTGGTTGATCCTTCTAAGCATTCTGTTCTGGACATTTTGCCTTCTCGCTCTTGGGTATCTCTATCCTCTTATTTTAGAGATATTCCTAGAAACGAAAGATATAGAGTAAACTTCTTTGTCTGTGATATGTGGAGGCCTTATGCTGATTTAGCGAAAGCTTATTTTCCTAATGCAAGTATTATTATTGATAAATATCATTTTATAAGGCAGGTTTCATGGGCTATAGAGGCTATAAGAAAACGACTTCAAAAAACTATGCCCGCAGCTCTTCGCAAGTATTATAAAAGAAGTCGTTCTCTGATACTGCATAGGTACGATAAGCTTACGAGTGAAAATAAGAAAGCCTGTGACTTAATGCTCTTATACAAGGATGAGCTTAGGCAGGCTCACTATCTAAAGGAATACTTTTTTAGGATTTGTAAAAATCCCAGGTACTCAGAGCAAAGGAAAGAGTTCTTTGACTGGATTTGTACGGCAGAACAATCACAGCTTAAAGAGTTTGAGGCTTGTGCTAAAACCTTTAGAAGCTGGCGTAAAGAAATACTCAATGCTTTCAAGTATCCACATTTAACAAACGGGCCAACAGAAGGCTTTAACAACAAAATAAAGGTTCTAAAACGCATTTCCTACGGATTTAGGAATTTTGAACATTTTAGAACAAGAATACTACTTACAACACAATAATTTCTTAAATAAAGACGGCTGGCACTGAAGGTTTTATTTGCATGCCTGAAAATATGATTTTTAGATTCAAACTTCAAATCACCCACAAATGCAGTAATGGGGCGGATTCCCGAAGGATTCCACCCCAACACTTGACAAAGAGCCCTTTTTTCAATCTATTTTTCTGCCAAAAAAGGAGGGGTTTTCGCCCCTCCCATCTCTATGCCTAATTGCTTAGGACTATTCATACTTCTAATTTTACTTTTACAAAAAAACTAATAATATATTGACTAATATCAAAACCAAAGCCGTAACGCAAGCAATTTTCTTATCATGCTTACCTT
>DATCYL010000299.1:0-5113 GCA_036570305.1 Lachnospiraceae bacterium | reverse complement strand
ATAATCCTTTACCTGCCAGGCAGATTTTCTGTTTTCCTCAAAATCTTCTTTAATTACCTCTATAAACTCATCTGTTATTTTTTTCATAATATACCTCTGTCAATGTTTTCTCCTCATTTACCAATGATTTAAATGGTTGCAGATAATTTTTTTCACCAAATGGCAAAAACTCACTGGCCAGACAAATCAAATCCCCTATAAATTCCCCTGCTTTTTGTCCATAAATACTTGCTTGATAAGCATTTTTTGATAAATCTTTTTGAGCCTTTTCTATGTCCTCTATAGATATCCTATACTTATCCCCAATAATCTGTAGGGCTTCTTTATGAAAAAATATTCCTTTGACTAAAGCCATATATGCCATAACATAAGAAAAAGGCATACAGTCTGCCGCACGCATTTCTATATAATTTTTCAAACGCACATCCAAAAAGGTCATCGATAAAATATGATTAATCTCTTTTTTTCCTATTTCCTTATCTTTGTATAAATCACAAAACTTTTGACGGTCAGTAAAGATGGTCTTTTCTCCCTCGACTATAAAAATCGGCTCCAAGTTCCACAAATGCTTGGCATAACTTAAAAAGCCGAAATCCTCATCAAATAAATCCGGCAAAATACCACAGCGTTTCTTATCCACATCTTCCCATATCCCGCTCCTGATTAAATGCCCTTGTTGTTTTTCACCTTCAAAAACAGGCGTATTATCTGTTAAAAGTTTAATAGCAGGCATCAGTATATGAGCCACCCTATACTTTAAAATAAAATCCTGCTCACTACAATAATCAATAGATATCTGGGCTGAGGCGGTTCCTCTCATCATATTTCTGCCATACTGCCCGCTATTTTTAAAATACGCATCCATGTACTCATAACGTTTTTTAGGAATTAAAGGCAAATCTTCTACCTTGCTAAAAGGATGATAACCCAATGTTTCTAATTTGCATTCATATTTCTCCAATATAGGATTTATAATTTTTAAAAATCCATTATAAATATACTGTATCTGAGCTATATCTCCCTTAGGAGCTATACTTATTTCCAACTGTCCTGCCGGTTCTATGGTAATAGAGTAGTTTTTATTAGCCAAACCTATTAGACTGTGATCTTGTCCATAATCTCTAATACTATAAAAAGGCTCTAAACATTCAAGAATTTCCTTTACCCCTCCTGCTTCATAATAGGTCACTGTTTTAAGACTATCCTTTTTTACTATAAAATGCTCCACTTCCAAGCCCAAACTCTGAATACAATTCTCCTTGCAGCCCTCATAAAAATAATTCTCCAGCATAGCCAGATTTTTTTTGCTTACTTCTACACTCACTAAAACTCCTTCGATCCTAAGACCTTTTTACATTTTATATCTAATTTATTCATAGAAATACTTTTGTAGCTATTTCTTTATATTATAGCACACTTTTTTCACATTACAATTTGCCTTTTAAAAGTTAATTTTTCATTTTAAAACCTTAAAATTTCCTAAAGTTTTTTTCAATCGATTTACACAACCTAAGCAAAGTAGTATGATATAAAAGTTATAAATAGGGTTTTACTATATTAAAGGAGGCATACATTGCATTTTCAAAAATTTAAAAAACTACTGGCACTTGGACTTACTTTGACAACCATGTTGCCATATACAGCTTACGCAAATCCAACAGAAAATACCAGTCAGGAGCTTGACGCGAACAATCAGCAAACTTCCGACGAAACAGCAAATACAGATTCCAATCAAAAGGAAAGTCAATCGGATGATAATTCTTTATCCGACACACACAATACGGATGCGCCACCCGCCGACGATGTTGGTCAAGATACTTCAAAAGAAAAAGAAGCTCCTTTGTCACCAATTTTAGATGAAAATTCAAAAAAAGAGACTTCTACTGCAAACCAAAATGCAGGTAATCCTACAGGCAATACTCAAACAAGTCCAAAGGACGCACAGGGAACCGAAACACCTTCACAAAAGGTAGAAAATCAGACTTCCCCGGTACAAGCTCCCGCTTTGCAGGCACCGACACAGGAAGGGCAGTCTCAGGAAAACACAGGAAGCAACGCAGCTTTAATTGCCAATAATCCGCTGACACCTCTTCCTTCTATCGAAACATCTTTTCGCTTTGTTAAAGTAGAAAAAGATTATGCCGTTTCCAATGTGGAAAGTCTTTCTTTTTTTGAAGAACAAAAAGAAAGCAGTCGACTTATCGGAACCTTACCTAAGGACGGACTTTTGTTTGTCTTAAAAGATATTGATGATACTTGGCTTTTTGCCGAATCCGGCAGTGTGCGGGGATTCGTCAAAAAATCCGATTTACTTATGGACAAAGAGGCAGATGAAAAAGTTGCAAGTCTTACCGAGGCAAAAATGTCTTTAGCTGCAGAACTTATTTTAGCCAAAGACAACGCTGCTCTTACCTTTACCAAAACTACAGTCAGAGAAACTGTGATTCCAAAAGTTTTTGCACTGACCACAGCAAGCAAATTAAATGTAAGAGAATCTAATTCTTTAGATGCACGTATTGTGGGAAGTCTAAATCAAAACAGTTTAAGCTATATCATTAGTGACGTAGATAAAGATTGGTTCTATGTAGAGTCGGGCGATGTCCGCGGTTTTGTTAAAAAAGAATTTATAAAAAGCGGTGAAGAGGTTGCTAAAGAAGTAATCGACAAAAAAGAGGAAAGCTTTGCTTTGGCAGAAGAACTCATAAAACCATCAGAAAACAAAGCTCTTTACTATACCATCACTTCCATAAAGGAAGCAGGAATTTCCAGCGCTATTAGAGAGTCTTTAATCTCTTACGCTTCTCTTTTTGTGGGAAATCCTTATGTCTGGGGTGGTACCAGCCTAACACAGGGCGCTGATTGCTCAGGTTATGTTCAGTCTATTTTTTCGCAATTCGGTTACGAATTACCAAGAACCTCCGCAGAGCAATCACAATTTGGCACAAAAATAGCCTATAAAGACGCTGCACCGGGAGATTTGATTTTCTATGCTAAGGGAGGTTCCGTATACCATGTTTTAATCTACGTCGGTGAAGGAAAAGGTCTAAATGCCGCATCTACCAGCCAGGGAATTAAAGTTTCTGATATTGATGAGTCCAAAGTAGTCTGGGCTACCAGAGTGATTAAAGATGAGGATTTAGACAAAGTTGAAGCGGTAAATGAAAAAGCGGCATCCTCCTCTTCTTATAATACAGCTCTTGCTTCTCAATACGGTGAGAAATTAGGCACCTTTAAGCTTACCGCTTATTGCAATTGCCCTATCTGCTGCGGGCATTGGGCAGGTGGTCCTACCGCAAGCGGAACAGAACCTACACAAGGGCGTACTGTTGCCATGGCAGGAGTTCCTTTTGGTACAAAACTGATTATCAACGGAATGCTTTATACTGTAGAAGACAGAGGTACTCCTTATGGTCATGTAGATATCTATTTTAATGATCATCAGGAAGCCAGCAACTTTGGTGTTCAATATGCCGATGTCTATAGTGTAAAATAAATTTCATATCTTATAATATACGCTATTAGTCAAAAAACCTTGCTCTATGCACGTTTTCTTATAAAACAGGCATCCGGCAAGGTTTTATCTTTTATCACCTTCTATTTTATGCTATGATAAGCAATACTATAACAGATAAGGAGTCCTACTATGCATATATCACCTATCGCTCATATTCAAACTGATTTTCCCAGCAAATTCGGTATTCCCAGACAAAGTATGCTGGTTCCCGATTTATTGGGGCAAATTCTATTTGAACCTCCTTTTTGGAGAAAAGATATTTTACTGGGACTTGAGGATTTTTCTCACATTTGGTTGATTTGGGGCTTCTCTGAGATCGATTCTTCCAAGTGGAAAGCTACTGTAAAGCCACCAAAACTTGGAGGAAACATAAAAAAGGGAGTCTTTGCGACCCGCTCCCCCTATCGCCCAAATGGACTGGGACTTTCCTTAGTAAAAATCGAAAAAATTATTTATGAATCCAATCAGGGACCCATAATTTTGGTTAGCGGCGTTGATATGTTAAACAGGACTCCCATTTATGATATAAAACCTTACATCCCTTACAGCGATTGTCAACCAAATGCCAAAGAGGGATTTACACAAATAACCAGGCAAAAAGAAATCGAGGTCGATTTTCCTCCCCACCTTTTAAGTAAACTTCCCAAAGAAAAACAAAAGGGAGCCCTACTACTTTTAAAACAGGATCCCCGCCCTTCTTATGATAAAGCCATAAGGGAGGCATACGGTCTTTTATATGCGGGTTACGATATATTGTTTAGGGTAGAAAACGAAAAGCTTTATGTCACCGATGTTCTTGATAACAAAGAAAGTAAATAAGGAGAAGATACATATGGCAAAATCAAAATTTTATGCAGTCGTCAAAGGACGCACAAAAGGAATCTTTACTTCCTGGGCAGACTGTCAAAAATCTGTGACCTCCTACCCCGGAGCTATTTTTAAAAGTTTCACACAAATAGAGGATGCTAAAGTTTTTCTAAAAGAGCATACCTTAGATAGCAGCCCCATTGTTGACTCTACCATAAAAGATAATCATTCTCTTCTTTGTCCACCATCAAAAGAAAGTAACAAAGATGCATTTGCTTACGTGGACGGTTCCTACAACATAAAAACAAAAACTTACGGCTTCGGTGGGTTTTTGATGGCAAATGGGGAAAAATACATTTTACAGGGACATGGAAACGATAGTGAAATGGCAAGTATGCGAAATGTTTCCGGTGAAATTTTAGGAGCTATGGCAGCGGTCGAAAAAGCTATAGAACTTCACCTTGATACTATTACCATCTACTATGATTATTTTGGAATTGAGATGTGGGCAAAGGGAATGTGGAAACGCAATAAGGAAGGAACTCGTAGCTACTATAACTTTATGCAAAAAGCAAAAGAAAAACTTTCCATTACTTTTAAAAAAGTTGCCGGACACACAGGGGTTGCCGGCAACGAAGAAGCGGATCGTCTTGCCAAAGAAGCCGTAGGTCTATAAATTCCCACGCCTGTCTTTTGGAATACGATTTACTATGTAAATACCTAAAGAAACAAAAAAGAGGGCAAAAAGACTTTTGACACCCAAAGCCTGTCCTCTTTCTTTTAATAATAGAG
>DATCYL010000298.1:0-1594 GCA_036570305.1 Lachnospiraceae bacterium | reverse complement strand
AGATGTATAAAATGCACAAAAAATAAAAAAAATCACAGGATAAAACATGAAACTTGACAATAAAAATAAAAAGTGCTATTATTAAAAAAAATTTTTCTGGGAAATATTTATAGGAGGTGGATTTTATGAACAAGTTAATAAAAGCCATGATTACAACAACATTGACTCTTTCTATGATTTTGGGCTCCGCAGTATTTACTCAGGCAGCAGAAAATCCTTATCTAGATGTCAATGAGTCCGATTGGTATTATGATTCTGTTATGTATGCAAAAGAGGTAGGGTATATGACGGGTGTAAATACAAATCATTTTGATCCGGGAGCTTGTTTACAGCGTCAGGATTTTGCCCTACTCTTAATGAGGCATTATATGAGCAAAGGTCAAACTGTTACAGAGCCAGACGACGGAACCTATTATGGAAAGGCAGTAGCATGGGCTAAAAATAATAATATAATGACCGGTTATGACAATGGAGAGTTTGGTGTGGGTGATTTTATTACCAGACAGGATTGTATGGTAGCTTTAAATCGTTACATAGAAAAGTGGGGAATTGTTTCTTTGACTCCTATGGAAATGCCGAACTATCGAGAAAAGGAAGCGGAACTGAAAGCTACTTATGCGGATGTTGACTTAATCGGGTCTCATGCTTTTCGTGTAATGTTTAGAGCTGTTATGATTGATGGACTTATCAAAGGAACAGAGAAAGATGGGGTAAAGTATTTAGAGCCTACGGAATATACCACGAGAGGAACTATCAGTGTAATGACACAGAGGTGGTTTGAAAAATTTAATGACATGATTAACCAACAAGCAGCTGCGAGAAGTAAAAATCAAGGGTATATTAGTGAGCAGAGAGGGTAAAACCTCTCTGTTTTTTGTTATGTCGATAGATGACACGGTCAGCTTATAAAAATGAATTCGGTGACCGCTAATTAGCTGATAAAGTTTACAAAACGTGTTTTATCGCTGTTAAGTAAATACAAGAGAAAAAATCTAGAAATATGTTGACTTTTAAGGAGGAGTATGATTATATGAATATATGAACAATCATTCATATATAAAGGAGGTAATCCATGACAGATAAGAAAAATATAGCGAAGATGGAAACAAAAACCTATATTTTGGAAAATTTATGTTGTGCAAATTGTGCAGCAAAAATTGAAGATAAAATCAGAAAACATCCGGGAGTGGGGGAGCTTACTTTTGCCTTTGCGACAAAAAAATTAAAACTTACAGCAGATACAACCCAAATTTCTAGAGAAGAGATTCAGAGAATCTGCGATTCTGTTGAAGAAAATGTACATGTTTTGGAAGATGAGGATACAGTCGTAAAGGAAAGGAAAAAGGAGACGAGGCTTGTCTTTCTTTTAAAGGAACACAAAAAAGATTTTTGTGAGTTACTGGTAGGTAGTCTTTTTCTGCTTGTAGGCGTTCTTTTATCTAAAGGGGGCTTCTTTTGGCAGTCTCTTTTTATTTTTGTTTTGGGATTTTTGTTGTTGGGAAGAGAGGTTTTACTCACAGCGGTAAAAAATATTCTCAAAGGAAAAGTTTTCGATGAGAATTTCTTGATGTCAATTGCTACTTTGGGAGCTTTT
>DATCYL010000297.1:0-5504 GCA_036570305.1 Lachnospiraceae bacterium | reverse complement strand
GGCTACTGAGTTTGGAAGTCGTGTTAGGAATGCGGTTTTTGATAAGATACAAAAATTTTCTTTTTCGCAGATTGATAGAATGGGCACTTCTACTTTGATTACACGAATGACCAGTGACAGCAATCAGGTACAAACCGGAGTGAATATGGTTCTTCGCTTGTTTTTGCGTTCTCCCTTTATTGTTTTTGGTGCTATGCTTATGGCATTTCAAATTGATGTGGCAAGCGCCTGGATTTTTGCTCTGGTGATAGTATTACTTTCTATTGTAGTTTTTGGCATTATGCTGGTGAGTATTCCTCTTTATAAAAATGTGCAGACTGCCTTAGATAAGGTTTTAAGGGTAACGAGAGATAATCTGATGGGGGTAAGGGTGATTCGTGCCTTTGCAAGAGAAGAAGAGGAAGAGAAAATCTTTCATCAAGAAAATCAAACCTTTTTAAAAAGCCAACTCTTTGTAGGGAAAATCTCCGCCTTAATGAATCCCCTTACCTATGTCTTGATTAATATAGCTTTAGTCCTTTTGCTATGGACGGGAGGACATCGTGTAAATACAGGAGCTATCAGCCAGGGAGCGATGGTGGCATTAGTCAATTATATGTCACAGATTTTAGTGGAATTAATCAAGTTGGCAAATCTTATTGTGACTATTACAAAGTCGGTGGCGTGTGGAAATCGTATTCAAACAATATTAGAGACGAATACTGATTCTATATATGCAGTAAAAGATGATATCAAAAAGACCTCACAAGCAAAGATTCGGTTTTCTAATGTGAGCTTAACCTATGAGAGGGCAAAAGAAGAGACTTTAAGCCAAATTACATTTTCGTTAAAGGAAGGGGAGCAACTTGGCGTTATAGGCGGAACCGGATCGGGGAAAACATCGCTGGTGCACCTCATTCCTGCTTTTTATCAGGCGAGTAAGGGACAGGTAGAGGTGGACGGAAAAGATGTAAGAGATTGGGATATAGATAGATTACGGAGTAAAATAGGAATTGCTATGCAAAAGGCAGTATTATTTTCAGGAACTATCCGGGAAAACCTTTTATGGGGGAACGAAAAGGCAAGTGATGAGGAGCTTTGGGATGCTCTGTCTAGAGCGCAGGCAAAAGATTTTGTAGAAGAAAAGGCAGGTGGTCTGGAGGCAAAGGTAGAACAAGGTGGAAAAAACTTTTCGGGAGGCCAAAGGCAGAGGCTTACTATAGCCAGAGCTTTGGTTAAAAAACCCGAAATTTTGATATTAGATGACAGTGCATCAGCACTTGATTATGCTACGGATGCTGCTTTAAGAAAAGCTATTGGACAGATAAAAAATATGACTATTATCATTGTCTCTCAACGAGCGTCATCTGTAAAAAATGCTGACAAGATTTTGGTTTTGGACGATGGAAAATGCGTAGGATTGGGAGATAATGATAGCCTTTTAAGAGATTGCGAAGTTTATCGAGACATCTATTATTCACAGTATAAAAAGGAAAAAAAGGGGGGAGTATTGTGAAGAGGACAACATTAAAAAGAGTGGGAATTTATCTAAAGGCTTATTGGTTATTTCTTCTTTTATCTTTACTTTGTGCTGCAATAGCGACAGCGCTTACTCTTTACATTCCCATTGTTACAGGACAGGCAGTGGATTTGATGATTGCAAAAGGGCAGGTGGATTTTAAAAGTATTGCTATACTATTAAGAAAAATGGTGCTTGTAATTATTATGACAGGTATTTTTCAATGGATTATGAATATTTGTAATAATCATATTGCTTTTAAAATCACTAAGGATTTAAGGTCGGAGGCATTTAAAAAATTGCAGATATTGCCGCTAAAATATCTGGACAGCCATGGACATGGAGAGTTGGTAAGTCGGATTATAGCAGATGTGGAGCAATTTTCTGAGGGTCTTTTAATGGCACTTACCCAGCTTTTTACCGGGATTTTAACAATTTTGGGAACTTTGGGATTTATGTTTTTTACCAGTCTGCCGATTACATTGTTAGTTGTTGTTTTAACTCCTATGTCTTTATTTTTAGGTTCTTTTATAGCGAAAAAAACATTTTCTATGTTTCGGGTGCAATCAGAAACCAGAGGAGAAGAGACAAGTTTTATAGAGGAGATGGTTGGGAATTTAAAGGTGGTTCAGGCTTTTTTAAGAGAAGAAGAGAATAAGGAACACTTCTATGAGATTGATAGCCGTTTAAAAAAGGCTTCGTTTCAGGCGACCTTTTTCTCCTCAATAGCCAACCCCGGTACACGTTTTGTAAATAGTATGGTTTATATGGGAGTGGGACTTTTCGGTGCTTTTTTGGTAATAGGTGGAGGTCTTACTGTGGGGGGGCTAACCTGTTTTTTGAGTTATGCAAACCAGTATACAAAGCCTTTTAATGAGATTTCGGGTGTGGTAACAGAATTTCAAAATGCTTTGGCATGTGCTAAAAGAATACTAGATTTTATTGATGAAAAACCGCAAAGAGAAGAAGTGAAAAATGCCTATGAATATATAAATCCCAAAGGGAAAGTAGATATAGAAGGGGTAGATTTTTCTTATAATGATGAAAATCCCTTGATTAAGGATTTTCACCTTTCGGTAAAACCGGGACAAAGTATTGCCATTGTAGGACCTACCGGCTGTGGAAAATCTACAATTATTAATCTCTTAATGCGTTTTTATGATGTGGATAGCGGAAGTATTAGGGTAGATGATAGGGATATATATCAGGCAAGCAGAAAAAGTCTTAGAAAATCTTACGGAATGGTATTGCAGGAGACTTGGTTAAAGTCGGGAAGTATTTTAAAGAATCTTACTTTAGGCAGAGAGGATGCTTCTATGGAAGAGGTGATAGCTGCGGCAAAGGCATCCCATGCTCACAGTTTTATCAAGCGTCTGCCGGAGGGATACCATACTATACTGGGCGAGGATGCAGGAGATTTATCACAGGGACAAAAACAGTTGCTTTGCATTACCAGGGTAATGCTATCTTTGCCCTCTATGCTAATATTAGATGAAGCAACTTCTTCGATTGACACAAGAACAGAACAAAAGATACAAGAAGCTTTTTTAAAGATGATGAAAGGACGAACCAGTTTTATCGTTGCCCACCGACTTTCCACCATACAAAATGCAGATTTGATTTTAGTTATGAATAAGGGAAATATTATCGAACAGGGAAATCATCAGGAGCTTTTAGAAAAAAAAGGATTTTATGCAAATCTTTATGAGAGTCAGTTCGTCGGATAAAGATGTAGCAAGGGAGATAAGATGGAAATATTGATGAAATGGGATGGGCAATTGCTCTTATGGATAGAGAAATACCTGCGAGTAGATTGGATGAATGGATTTTGGTGTGCGATTACTTTTTTAGGAGACGGAGGATGGTTTTGGATTTTGGCAGGACTTATCTTATGTTTTTTTAAGCAGAAAAGGAAAGTGGGATTTATGGCGCTTTTATCCATGGCAATCTGCGCCCTTATAGTAAATGTACTTTTAAAAAATATGGTGGCAAGAATCCGACCTTATGAAATTTTATCCGACCTTTCGATTTTGGTGAACAAGCAAAGTGATTACTCATTTCCTTCAGGATATACCACGGCTTCATTTGCATCGGCATGGATTTATTTTAAAAGATTGGATAAGCCTCTTGGTATCATGGCTATGATTTTGGCAACAGCGATTGCATTTTCAAGGCTTTATGTGGGAGTGCATTACCCGAGTGATGTGTTGGCCGGATTTGTCATTGCATGGGGAGTAAGTTTTTTGATTCTTTGGCTGGAGGAGCGAAAGTTTAAAAAGGAAAACTAGAAAGGTAAATTTTGTTTTACTGATGAAAAAAAATCTGTTATAATTTGCCGGTGTAGTGTGTAAAAGAAAAAGCCAAAGAAGAAAGAAGGAAAGGTTCATGATAGAAGCAATAACAAAAATAAATGACCTCATCAATAATTTTATATGGGGTGTGCCTGCCATGGTCTGTATCATTGGAGTCGGGTTACTTTTAAGCATAAAATTGCGATTTTTACAGATTAGAAAGTTTTCCTATGCAATGAAAACAACCATAGGAAGAGCCTTTAGAAAAAGGGAAGCCAATGATGGGGCAATGACGCCTTTTCAGGCAGTATGTACGGCACTTGCGGCGACCGTAGGAACGGGAAATATAGCCGGTGTGGCAGGGGCTATTGCCATTGGAGGTCCCGGAGCTATCTTTTGGATGTGGGTATCTGCCATTTTGGGTATGTGTACTAAATTTGCGGAAGTAACTTTAGCAGTATATTTTAGGGAAACAAATGCACATGGTGACCTTGTAGGTGGACCTATGTACTATATAAAAAACGGTCTTGGAAAAAAATGGCACTGGTTGGCTGTTTTGTTTTCTGCCTTCGGTGTTTTGACTGTTTTTGGAACGGGAAATGCCACGCAGGTGAATACTATTACTTCAGCGGTTAATTCTGCACTGTTAAACTATCAGCTTATTTCTAAGGAAACTATTAATATGAGTAATTGGGTGATAGGGATTATTATTACCCTTTTGGTGGCTATGGTTTTATTGGGAGGTATCAAACGTATAGGAAAGGTAACAGAAAAACTGGTGCCTTTTATGGCTGTTTTATATGTAGGTTTGGCATTGGGAATTATCTTTTTACATATCACAGAAGTGCCGAGGGTGTTTGCAAATATTTTTGAAGGAGCTTTTCATCCGACGGCTGTAACCGGAGGTCTTGTCGGTTCTTTCTTTACAAGTATGAAAAAAGGTGTATCCAGAGGGATTTTTTCTAATGAAGCAGGTTTGGGTACCGGCTCTATTGCCCATGCAACAGCAGATACAAAAAAGCCTGTAAAACAGGGGTTTTTCGGGATTTTTGAAGTTTTTGTGGATACCATTGTTATCTGTACTATGACAGCCCTTGTAATTTTATGTAGTAATGTGGCTATTTCCTATGGACAGGCAGCAGGAGCGGAGCTTACAATCGCAGGATTTACTTCTGTGTATGGTGGCTGGGTTTCTATCTTTACCGCCTTGGCAATGTGTTGTTTTGCTTTTTCTACGATTATTGGCTGGGGACTTTACGGAGCAAGATGTATTGAGTTTTTGTTTTCTGAAAAGGTAATCAAGCCTTTTATGGTTGTTTATTCTTTAGTTGCTATTTTGGGTGCAACTATGGATTTGGGAATTTTGTGGAGTGTGGCAGAGACCTTTAACGGTCTTATGGCAATTCCTAACTTGATAGCACTCTCTTTATTGTCTAAAACAGTAGTCAAGTTAGTAAAAGACTATTGGGTAAGCGAAGGAGTAAAATAAAAAAAGATGGACTACAAATTATTGTTGGATACGGCTGTAGCAGCCGGTGTTCTAATGCTGGAAAATGGAGCGGAAATTTACAGGGTGGAGGATACTATTGCTCATATTTTGAGAAAGTCAGGATTAAAGATAGCCCAGTCTTATGTGGTACCTACAGGGATTATGGTTACCCTAGATGATCCTGCTATCGACTCCTTGACAGTGATTCGCAGAGTAAAGGAGCGTA
>DATCYL010000296.1:0-1599 GCA_036570305.1 Lachnospiraceae bacterium | reverse complement strand
TGATGTCAATAGGGTCTATTATGACTTTTTGCTTTAATAAGATGCTTTTGGCATTTACTCCTACAGCGACAGCGGTTTTTGGTGTTTATTTTAAACTAAACAGTTTGTTTTTTATGCCTGTTTTTGGACTAAATACGGCGATTATTCCTATTGTTGCTTATAATTTCGGAGCGAAAAATCCAAAACGTATTAAAGAGACTCATAGGCTGGCGGCGATTGTGGCAACAGGATTTATGATAGTGGGGATTGTAACTTTTCAGTTAATTCCAAGACGACTCTTGCAAATGTTTGATGCGTCACAGGATATGCTTTCTATAGGGATTTTGGCACTTAGGGTGATTTCGATAGGATTTTTATTTGCGGGATATTGTATTATTACCAGTGGAGCATTTCAAGCCTTAGGAAATGGTTTTTACAGTTTAATTACTTCTCTAACAAGACAATTAGTGCTTCTGGTACCCATAGCTTTCCTTTTAAGCTCTTTGTGGGGATTAAATGCTATTTGGTGGTCCTTTCCCATAGCGGAAGGCTTGACTTTTTTGCTTACGATTGCACTTTATAAGCGTTTGTACCGCTTAAAAATAGAAAATCTTTAAAAGTTAGGGGGAGTAATAGCTTTAGTTCTTATATTTAGTAGTTAGAAAAGAGATAAAGAGAAGAAGGACTGTTTGCGGGGGGGGGCAAACAGTCCTTCTAAATTGCAGATAAAGCAAAAGAGAGATAAAAACTCATTTGAGCATTTATCTCTCTCTTTTTATGCCGGCGACCGGAATCGAACCGGTACGGGAGTATAAGTCCCGCAGGATTTTAAGTCCTGTGCGTCTGCCAGTTCCGCCACGCCGGCATTTTTAAAATGCTATGCATTTTAAGTGGATGGAGGTGGATTCGAACCACCGAAGCAATTTGCAGCAGATTTACAGTCTGTCCCCTTTGGCCACTCGGGAATCCATCCTTATATTAATGACCAAGGAGAATTATAGTATAAATCTCAAAAAAAAGCAAGAACTTATTTAAAATCCTCTGATAGAATCATGACTGTCATCTTGTGTGTTTTGAATTTCTTTGATGGTAACATAGTAGCCGTAATTATCATTGACTTTTACATAGACACGTTGTCCAACCTTTTTTCCAAGAATTGCTTTTCCAAGCGGAGATTCGGTACTGATAAGCCCCCGTACGGAATTTCCACGGATAGAGGTAACAAGACGATAGGTTTCTAAACAATTATCTTCGTCTATATAGAGGGTTACTGTATTATTAAGTCCCACTTCATCTTCTTTGGAACTATCGGAGATGATTTGAGCATTTCTTAACATGCGTTCTAAGTAAGAGATACGGCTTTCGTTTTGATTTTTATGTTTTTTGGCAGCGTGGTATTCAAAGTTCTCACTCAAATCACCGTGGGCACGTGCTTCTTTTACAGCCTCAATGGCTTCTTTTCTGACAACCAGTTTTCTGTGTTCGATTTCTTTTTCTATTTTTTCTACATCACTTTTGGTTAATTTTTCACCCATAACATTCTCACTTTCTGTCTATAAAATCGCCTATCAGTATACTATGCTTTTTCTGTATCGGCAAGCAAAAGACAGGTAGTTTTCG
>DATCYL010000295.1:0-14120 GCA_036570305.1 Lachnospiraceae bacterium | reverse complement strand
TTATTCTAAGGACGGACTTTCGGCAGAGTTGCATTTAAAGGATGGAAGATGTTTGCAGGTAGCCAGAGGCTCTATAGGCTGTGTCATAGAGGATTGTATTCGCAGTATGTATTGTGAGGCCCTTCATAGACATGGAGAGCTTTATATTTCCATTGAATGGTTTGCAAAATATATCATGAACTTACAGGTCTCTGCCTGTGCAGATGTTCTTTATATTACGGACCATCATGCAGAATTATCGGAGACCTTTGCCGCACTGATTAAGGATTTGTTGCTGGGAGATTATGGATTAAAGCAGTTAGACTGGAATAAACTATTATTAATAGCCGAAAGTAGAGGCACTAGACAATGATGTAAATGGTTTTGGCAGTGCCTAATATGAATGGAGGAAAGAAGAGGGAAGGCTATGAATTTTGATAAACTTACAGAATATTTAGAGTCACTTGAAGAAAGCTATGGAATACCGGCAAGTGATATCAAGGTGACAAAGGGGTATGAGACAGTTTATAGACACCAGACAGGATATTCGGACTATGAAAAGACGAAAAGGGTAGATGATACAGTTTTATACCGCCTGTTTTCAGCGACTAAGGTGATTACTATGGTGGCGGTAATGCAGCTGATAGAGCGGGGAGAACTTGGTTTTTACGATGAAGTTAGAAAGTATTTGCCGGAATTTGGTATGATGAAGGTTGCCGACAGCTTTGTTTTTAAGTTTCCTATACATTGGCCAAAAAGTGAGGAGGCTTGCCATTATGCTAAGAATCCTATTAGAATCATAGACCTTATGACGATGACAGCAGGACTTTCTTATGATACAACATCTGAGGAATTAAATAAGATTCGACAGGAAAATCCAAATGCGACAACAAGAGAAGTGATGACCTATATGGCAAAAATGCCTTTAATATATGAACCGGGAACCAGATATGCTTATAGTCTGGCACACGATGTGTTGGCAGCGGTGGTAGAGGTAGTTAGCAAGAAGAGATATTCGGAGTATTTAAAGGAGAATATTTTTAGTCCTCTGGATATTAAAGATTTATATTTTCACTGGGAAGAACAAAAAGAAATATCTGATAGAATTTGTGCTATGTATATGGGTGTTTTTGGCAGTGATGAGATTACAAGGGATAATGGACTTTTATCGGGAAGCTTTAAAATTACAAAAAACTATGAAAGTGGCGGTGCAGGTCTGGTAGGAAGCGTAGATGCTTATAGTAAAATAATAGAGGCGCTGGCAAATGATGGTAAAGGTGCAAACGGGGCAAGGATTTTATCTAAAGAGTCGGTTAGGAGCTTTATGGTGTCTTATACAAAAGGAGAGATGAGCAAGGACTTTGCTCTATCAGGAAAGCTAGGATATGAGTATGGACTTGGTGTGCGTGTATTGGTGGATGAGCGCAAAGCAAAGTCTCCAAAAGGAGAGTTTGGATGGGACGGTGCAGCAGGAGCCTATGTACTGGTAGACCCGATTCATAATGTCTCTATCTTTTATGCCCAGCATATAGTAGGATTTCCAAAGGTTTATAGTGAGATACATCCGGTCATCAGAGACCTTGTATATGAGGGGCTTGAGAAAATAGATTAATGAAGTTTGGTTTATAAAATTAGAGCAAAAAAACACAGTAAATCAAAAAGGTTTACTGTGTTTTTTTGATAAGTAAAATACCTTAACCCTTTACAGCCCCCACAGTGATACCTTTTGCAAAGGACTTCTGGAAGTAAGGATATACCGCCAAAATAGGAACAATCGCAATCACAGCAATTGCCATTCGAATACTCACACTGGGGAGAGACTTTATGGAAATGCTGGGGTCAGAGTGTGACTGTAAAAACTGGATATTGCTGATAACTGTATTTAAGTAGTTTTGGATACCATAGAGGTCTCGTCTGGTAGTAATAAAGTAGACACCGTTTGTCCAGTTGTTCCAATAAGCAATCGCAGACATTAAACCGATAGTGCCAAGGATGGGTCTTGACATAGGAAGAACGATACGCAAAAGAGTTGTCATTTCGCCGGCGCCGTCCATATGGGCAGCCTCTATTACCTCATTTGGAATATTGCTGGTAAAATAGGTTCTTACCATGATGACATAGAAAGCATTCATAAGCAGGTAAGGAACAATCAGTCCTGCTAAAGAGTCGGTAATGTGAATATATTTGGAGTAAATAATATAGGTAGGAACAAAACCACCGTTAAAAAGCATTGTAAAAAACAGGAAAAAGGAAATTGCATTTCTTCCGGGAAGGTCTTTTCTTGACAGTGGGTAGGCAAAAAGTACAGTCATGGTTAGGCTTAAGATAGTTCCAAGACCCGTGATAATAAAGCTCATAATATAAGACTGGAAAATGGCGTCACGTACACTCCAAAGATATTTGTAAGCCTCTGTAGAAAAAACAGTAGGGAAAAACTTATAACCGTTTTGCACTAAAGCTTCTTCTGAAGTAAAAGAGCTGGCGATTAATAAAACAAAGGGGGCAATACATGCAAGTACCAGAAATAGCATGATAGCCGTAGTGATTATTTTAAATGGTTTGTTGCTTGAAATCATAAGAAAATTCCCTCCTTAGAATAATGAACTGTCTTTGTCAATTTTGGAAACCACTTTGTTAGCTATTAATACCAGAATAAAACCAAGCATGGATTGTAAGAATCCGCCGGCGGTAGATCGTCCAATATCATTTAGCTCCATCAGTCCTCTAAATACATAGGTGTCAATGGTCTGAGTTGTCTCATATAAAAGCCCGGAGTTTTGCGGAATCTGATAGAAAAGTCCAAAATCCGAATAGCAAATTCTACCAACAGCAAGTAGCATAAGAGTAATAATTGTAGGTTTTAATGCCGGCAGTGTGATGTATTTAATTTGAGCCCAGACACTTGCTCCATCGACAACTGCCGCTTCATAAAAAGATTTATCTACACCAATGAGTGTGGAGTAGTAAAGGATAGAAGAATATCCAAAACTAATCCAAAGATAGACAATCGTAAGTATGATGGGCCAGTGTTTGGCTTCGTTATACCAGCTAATAGGTTCCATGCCAAGGGCAGGAAGGACAGTCATATTCAAAAATCCGTTACCTCCACTTAGGAAGGCATAAACGATATAGCTTACAATGACCATAGATAAAAGATAAGGAATCAATATAATTACCTGAGAAAAACGTTTGAAGAATTTATTTGCAATTGCATCCAGAGAAATAGCAACGACAATACCCAACAGATTTCCTAGTATAATAAATACAAGATTATAGGCTAGGGTATTTCTAAACATAACAAAGGCATCTTTGCTACTGAATAGATACTTAAAATTATCAAGTCCACACCAAGGGCTGGAAAAATATCCGAGACGATAATCAATTTTTTTAAATGCAAGAATCAGACCGAACATAGGTCCATAGTTGTTAACAAGTAAATAGATAATTCCGGGAAGAAGCATAAGATAGAGAGGAAGATACTTCCTTAGCAAATGCTTCTTGGTTTTATTTTTTTGTGCCTTCATATTTGCCTCCTGCAACACAGATTTTATAGTTTAAAGTTAGTATAAGGATTTAAGAAAGGACTTTCTGTAAAAAAACTGTGCTAAGCTATTATTTTTTTGACATGGTAAACTGGAAAAACGATGATTCATGACAAAAAAATGATAGAGAAGGGGGCTTTTTGTTTGCTACTATTTATTCATCGAAAATATGAAATACTATTTAAAGTATGGAGGGTAAAGATGAAGAAAAAAGTAGTTTCCTTGATGATGGTGATGACAATGGCTTTAGGAACACTGGCAGGGTGTGGCTCTAAGGCAGCAGAGCCTGCAAAAAAAGGCGATGTAGCAAGTGAAAGTGGAAGTCTTCCAGTTGTAAGAGTTCCTTATACTATCCTTTTTGATGCTTATGATGAACAGATTGTAGAGGATGCCTTAAATAAGATTATGGTAGAAAAAGCACAGGCAAAGGTGGATTTGGTAGGGATTACCTTTGGAGAGTGGAGCAACCAGTTAAATCTTTTGCTTTCTACAGACAGCAAAGATTCCTTGGATTTGTTTAGTTCTTTTTGGTATGCGCCGGTTTCCAACTTGGCGGCAAACGGTCAGTGTATGGACTTGACTGAGCTTTTGGATTCTGAGGGGAAAGAGATAAAAGAATTGTTTGCTGGAGAGATGGCAGACTACTTAAAGTGTGGAGAGATTGATGGCAAGCTTTATGGTATTCCAAGTTTATATGCTTATTGTACAGAAAATCAGTATCTGGTTCGCACAGAGGATGCCAAGGCTGCCAATATTAACTGGGATGAGGTAAAAGATTTTAAATCTATGTCTGATACGATTTTAAAGTTAAAAGAGGCAAATCCTGACAAGCATTTTGTTCCGGGTTCAACAGACCCTTACTGGGTACCAAAGAGTATTGATTATTTGGGGGATACAAATTACCTTGGAGTGCTTTTAGATCCGACAAAGAGCACAAAGGTAGAAAACTTCTATGAATCTGATTATTTTGTAGAATGGCTTGAGAGTGTAAAGAAGTGGAAAGAAGCGGGAGCTATCAGTCCTGACCCACAGTCTAACACCAATCCGTCTCTTATGAACCTGCTTATGGGAGTAACGGATGGAACACCGGGCTATGCGTGGGATGCACAGACAGGTATCAAGAATACAGCGGCACAAAATGGTATTGAGGTTGTAGGTTCTGCGGTATCTGAAGCCTTGTCTACCACATCCGATGTTACCACCTATATGTGGCATATCAGTACATTTTCAAAAAATCCGGAAGCTGCTATGCGAGTGTTAAAAGTGCTTTATACAGATGCAGAGGCTGCAAACATCGTAGCAAACGGACTTGAAGGACACGAGTATGAGTTAACTGAAAATGGACAGATGACTTATCCTACAAAGGAAGACGGAACAAAGGCTGCCATGTCTGATCTGGGATGGGCAGCAAGTTCTATGGCTTACTGGCCAAATGTAATGCTTTGTAAAACATGGGATTATGAAGAGACGGATGTTTACAAAAAAATGGAAGAAAAAAATAAGACCTGTAGTAAGTCTTTAGCCCTTGGATTTTCTTTTGATTCGGAACCGGTACGTGACCAGATGACTGCTTGTAACAATGTAGTATCCAAATATTACTCATCACTTACCAACGGTGTGGTGGATATTGATGCGGTTCTTCCTCAGTTCCAAAAAGAATTAAAAGATGCGGGGATTGAAAAGATTATCGCTGAAAAACAAAGCCAGCTTGATAAATGGCTTGAAACTAAGTAAGTTTTATTTTTAGGATAAGCTGGGAGAGGTATTTTTTGCCTCTCCATTTTTCTCTGAAATTTTATTTAGGAAAGGTATCCTTATGTGTTTGAAGATTTTTTCATAGAAAATTATATGTTTTTAGCACATAGTGATAAGTGGGAGGCGAAGAATGGACAAGACAAAAGAGATAGAAAAACTATGGAATCTGCACTATATATTAATTTTGATTGTAAATGTACTCAGTGCCTTTTCCTTTTATATGGTAGCGACCATATTATCAAAATATTTGGTGGGAATCGGGACAAGTCTTGCGATGGCGGGATTTATTACCGGTTTGTTTTCCATCACGTCCTTGTTTTGTCGCCCCTTTAGCGGGATTATGGCAGATAGATTAAGCAATATTAAGCTTTTAAAAGTCAGTAATATTTTTATGTGTATAGGTCTTTTAGGCTTTACTTTTACAAAAAGTATCCCTTTTTTAATTATTTTTCGTATTGTAAACGGTATCGGTTTTGCCTTTAGTGGAACTTGCCAGATGGCTCTAGGTGCAAAGTACATTCCTAAAAATAAAATGGGGGAAGGTATCGGTTACTTGGGACTTGGAATGGTCTTAGCTTCCGCCGTGGCACCGGGGCTTGGTCTGGCGATTGCTCAAAGTAGAGGGATGAGTTTTACCTTTATGGCTTCCGCCCTTCTTATTGCGATTTCTTATTTGGTTTTGTTTGCTTTTGGAAAAGAAGAAAAAACAGTTGAGAAGAAGAAAATTACATTTTCGGATATATTGGCAATAGAAGCTTTGCCTTATACCTATGTAGCAGGAATGTTTTCTTTTACCAATGGAATCATTGCCGCTTATTTGGTTATGTTTGGGGATGAATTGGGGCTTAGGGGGATTAGTATTTATTATACAGTTTATGCGGTTGTCTTATTTATTGTTCGACCTTTTTCCGGAAAGTTAATGGATAAAAAGGGGATTCGGGTGACTGTTATTCCGGGGCTTGTAGTTACGGCTTTTTCTATGTTTGCATTGGGATTTGCAAGGTCGATACCGGTAATCCTTATAACGGCAGCCCTTCGGGCACTGGGACAGGGGGCGGCTCAGCCATCTCTACAGGCAGGCTGTATTAACAGAGTAGGAAGAGACAGAAGCGGAGTGGCAACCAGTACCTATTTTTTGGGGGGAGATGTTTGCCAAGGCTTTGGTCCTATGATAGGAGGTGTGGTTGTAGGAGCTTTTTCGGGTTTAAGAGGATATATTCTTGTTTTTAGTCTATGTTCTCTACTGCTTCTGATAGCCGCAGCTTATTTTACATTTTTTTCAAGAAATCGAAAAAAGGAGGCGAAAGCATGAGAGAAATAAAACTGATTCCGGGGATATCCAGGGATGAGAACAGGGATTATTTGCCGGGCTATTTAAAGGAAAGTTCTTTTGTAGTCAATGAGAATGGAAATAATTCTCAGGTTTATCCTAAAAACCTTAAAGAGTACCGAGAAAAGATAATAGACGATATAGTAGATGAATGGTATGTCTATGTTCCGGATTCCTATGACCCCCAAAAAAAGACACCTCTTGTTTTTTCTATGCATGGAGGACTTATGACCGGCTGGGGACAATGTGTTTATACTTCTTGGAGCCATGTGGCAGATAGAGAAGGCTTTATTGTGGTCTTTCCAAATGCTCATGCAAAGGGATTTTGGCAGGTGGAATTTACGCAAAAGCAAAAGGAATGCATGGCAGCTACCGATATAGGAGGGACAAGTATTTTAATGCATGCCTTGCCGGAAAATATAGAAGACGGATTCGATGTGAAAAAGGTTTTTTATCTGTTAGATAGATTAAAAGAAGAATATAATATAGATGAAGAACGTATTTATATGCAGGGAATGTCTTTTGGAAATGCTATGACTTGTATGATGGCAAGATATTTTGGAAATAAATTTGCTGCTATGGCAGGTTCGGCGGGTCCGACCAATGTAGAGCTTTTATGGGATAAGGACTTTCAACACCCTATAAATCAGGCGGGTCCGGTCAATATATGGCAGACAAGGATGCACTTAGACCAAGGACCGCCGGGAGAAATTATAGATGTCATAGAAAGCGTTAAGAAAAACCGTGAATATTGGCTTACCATCAATGAGTGCAAGGAATATCCCCTGATTCGTATAGAGGGAGAAAACAATTTTGCTTTTTATAGAGGAAAGAAAGCAAATTTTGTCTTTCGAGATGTCTATAACAGAGACCATGGGCAGACTCTTGATGATGCAGAGTATGTTTGGGACTACCTCTTTTCCGGATGTAGAAGGAGAGCAGATGGAAGGCTCTATTACACGGAGACACTGGACAAAGCTGTTGGAGATGAGGTATCTTTTGCGGTAGGAAATGATTGCAGGGCGGCATGGATAAACAATCAAAGGGTAGAAATGCCACAGAAGTCTTTTTTAAAGCAAAAGATAAAATATCATGGACTAAACGGTGAGGCGCTAGTACGTGGAGAATATGTCATGGTAGCAGCAGAGTTTATGGCAAAGCTTTACGCAAAAAGCTATGAGGAAAAAGAGGGTTGGGGACAAATGACACTCTTAGACGGCAGAGTAGTACAGATTGCCAGAGGCTGCATTGCAGCTACAATTGATAATAAGGTCCGCTGTATGTTGGTGGAGCCGGAAGAAAGGCAAGGGCAGCTTTTTATTTCAGCAGAGTGGTTTTTAAGAGAGCTTTTAAATTACCAGACCAGTAGCTGGGATGGGGTATGTTACGGAACTGACCATTATTCGATACTTTCCTGCAATATGGCAAAAATCATCGCAGATATCTGCAAATAGCAAGGAGGAAGTTTTATGAGTTTTCAGTATAATGACAGATTGGTGTGGCCTGAGGGCAAAAGAAAGGCTTTTACTTTAAGTTATGATGACGGGGTAGAACAGGATATACGTTTTATCAAGCTTTTAGACAAATATCGGATAAAGGCAACCTTTAACTTAAATTCGGGATTGTTTGGGAGACCAGGCCGTGTGGCTGCCGGAAAAAAAGAAGTAGCCCATAATAAGCTAAAAGAAGAAGAGCTAAAAGAAATATACAAAAACCATGAGCTTGCAGACCACGGAAAAGACCACTGCTGTATGGTAGGTATGGATATAGCATGCTGTGTGGAGGAAATTTTGGAGGGAAGAAAGGGATTAGAAAAGGTATTGCAAAAACCTGTGACCGGTTTCGCCTATGCTTTCGGAGCTTATGATGAGAATGTTATTAAGGCTCTTTTAGCATGTAAAATTGCTTATGCCAGAACGGTAAAGTCGACAGGTCAATTCTCTCTTCCTGAAAACATGCTCACCTGGCATCCAACCTGTCATCATAATGATAAGGAATTAAACGCCTTGGCAGACAGCTTTTTATCAGATGAAATTTATATGGATATGAAAAGCCCGGCAAAGCTGTTTTATGTATGGGGACATAGCTATGAATTTGACCAGGATGATAATTGGGATATGATAGACAGCTTTTTAAAAAAGATGTCCGGTCATGAAGATGTCTGGTATGCAACGAACAAGGAGATTTGTGACTATATAGAGGCTTTTAAGCGCTTGGTATTTACAGTGGACGGACAATTTGTTTATAACCCGACAGCCACTACTTTATTTGTGGGAGGTACATTTACAGACTCTTATATAAGAGTAGGAGCAGGGGAGACAAAGGAGCTACTTCCTAAAATCGAGATGTAGTGTAAAATAAAGGAGAAAATGAAATTATGAATCAATATATATTTGAAGAAAAAAGACCTGTTATTGAAACAAAATATGGAAAGCTGCGAGGCATTAGCTATGGCGGATTAAATATTTTTATGGGTGTGGATTATGCCAGAGCCAAACGTTTTCAGATGCCAAGGGAGGTAGAAGCCTGGGAGGGCATTAAAAATGCTTATCAGCACGGACCTATTTCCAAACAGGTCTTGGCATTAAAACCCTTTTATACCTATAGGGGACTTCATATGCTGGAGACGGAGAGTGAAGATTGTCAAAATCTAAACATTTGGGCACCCAAGTCAGGTGCAGAAAAAAAGCCGGTATTTGTCTGGATACACGGCGGTGGGTTTTTCGGAGGAAATGCCTTTGAGGAATATTCCTTTGAGGGTGCCAATATGGCTCGTCACGGAGATGTTGTTTTTGTGTCTATCAATCACCGCTTAAATATTTTGGGGTATTTAAATCTGGACCAGTACGGAGAGGAATTTAAGGATTCTCCTAATGTAGGTATGGGAGACTTGGTTATGGCTCTAAAGTGGATTCATGAAAATATAGCTGCATTTGGGGGAGATCCAAAGAATGTGACCATATGTGGACATTCCGGCGGTGGCGGAAAGGTGCAGGCACTTTTCCAGATTGAGCAGGCAGCACCTTATTTTCAAAGAGGAATTTGTCTAAGCGGAGCAAGAACTTCCCAGGCGTATAACTTAGATGATGGAAGTTCCAGCAGGGAAACTGCAAAAAAGATGATGGATTACTTGGGAATTACAAAAGACAATATTAAAAAGGTCTATGAGGTTTCCTATGAAGATTTGTGTCAGGCTTTAAAATCAACAGGAACGAATCCTATCGACTGGTCGCCGATTCCTAATGATTATTTTCCGGGATTTCCGGCAGAAGTAGGTCTTATGCCCTTTTCAAAGGACAAACCTATGATGTACGGCTCTGTTTTGGGGGAAATGCCTACAGTATCCTTAAGCTATGATGAAAAGCTTGCTTTAAATGAGGATGAGGAAGGAAAGATTACCTTTTTAAAGGAACGCTATCAGGAGGACTGTGAAGAGCTTATGCAAATGTTTAAAGAGGCATATCCTGACCATGACATCTTAGATTTGGCATACATGGACAGTCGCTGCCGTCGTGCGGTGATAAAGTCTGTGAAAGCACATCTGGATGCGGGCTGTACGGAGGTTTATAGTTTTCTGGCATCTTATACAGTGCCGGAGGGAGGACGTATTCCTATATGGCATGGAGGTGAGGTTGCCTATATCTTTAGAAATGAAGATAGGGTCTATGTGTTAAATGAAGAAGAATACGGTCAAAAGTATTCCGAGACTTTAAGTACTATGGTTTTAAACTTTGTAAGAGAAGGGGACCCCAATTGTCAGTATCTTCCGACTTGGCATAAGGTAGAAAAAGATAAGCTTCATACTATGATTATAGATAGAGAATGTAGAGAGGTTACCAATCATGATTTAGAATTAGTAGAGCTTTTTGACAAGGTCAATCCTAAATTTGTGCTAAATTTTGATTTAAAGTAGCAAAATTGCTTAAAAAGCAGTAGTGGGGGAAATCTTATATAAGGTGGTATTACCTTAAGGGTTGAGGGATTTTTTGGTGTTGAACCATTGAAATAAACATGGTACTATTGCCAAGATAAATTTTAATTATCGAGAGGAGAAAAAGATGAACAAAAATTTAATGGAGTTGCAGTTGGATTACAAAATAAGGGAATGCGAAGATCTTGCCAATATCCCACATGGAGATATGCCCGGAGATAAGGTAAGTATTGAATCGTCTCATCAGGAAAAGGCGAAAGTGATTTTTCCGGAATTGCTTAAAAGAGTAAAAGAGGCTGCAAACACGGAGAAAAAAGTTGTGATTACAGTTTGCGGAGGATCAGGCGTAGGAAAGTCTGAGATTGCATCTTTGCTTACCTACCATTTTAGACAAATGGGGATAGGCTGTTATACTTTATCAGGGGATAATTATCCTCACAGAATCCCTCTATATAATGATGCAGAAAGACTTAGAGTATTTAGAACAAATGCTATCAGGGGAATGATTGCAGATGGGGACTACAGTGAAGAGAGATTTGAAATTATCCATAAATACCAGGTGGAAAATAAAGATGCAGACAAGAAAAATGCCGTGGAGTATCCGTGGTATGAAAGCTATTTAAGAAATGGTGCAGCAGGCTTGCAGGGATATTTGGGAACAGAAAATGAGATTAATTTTTCTGAAATTCAAGAGATTGTACAAAAATTTAAAAGTGGGGAAGAAAAAATCTGGTTAAAGAGAATGGGAAGAGAAGATAGCGAACTTTGGTACCAGGAAGTGGATTTTTCTGCCACAGATATTTTAATTATTGAATGGACACATGGAAACAGTAAAAATTATGAGGGTGTAGATATTCCTATTTTGCTAAATAGTACACCGGCAGAAACTTTGGAGCATAGAAAAAGTAGAAATAGAGATGGCGCTGTGGACAGTCCTTTTACCATGTTGGTTCTTGAATTGGAGCAGAATTTATTAAGAAGGGATGCTCATAAGGCACAGATTATTTTGTCTAAGAATGGAGAGCTTTTAACATATGAAGACTATGCAAAGTTGATGGACGGAGAGGAAAATGAATATGGAAAATAAAAAGATAGATATCACACCTATGCTGAATGCATATCCGGACAGTGTAGGCAGCAATATGGAGGGAATCCTTTCTTTTTTACAAAAAGAGGAAGCGAAAGATATTTTTGGCAGTTTTTATATTTTGCCAAGTGTTTTTAATACAGATCTTGATAGGGGATTTTCTATTATTGACTATCATTTAAATGAAGTGTATGCAAAAAATGAGGATTTTGATAAGTTAAGAGAATTGGGGATTAACTTAAAGTTTGATTTTGTTTTGAATCATGCGTCGGTTTTATCAGAGCAGTTTCAAGATATTATAAAAAATGGGCAGGATTCTAAGTATAAAGACTTTTTTATCAACTGGAATAAATTCTGGGAAGGTAAGGGGGAAATGACCCAAGAAGGCTATATCCAGCCGGATGCAGCATTGATTAAAGATATGTTCTTTAGAAAACCGGGACTTCCTATATTAATGGTTAGGATGCCAAACGGAGAGGATATTCCTTATTGGAATACTTTCTATCAGGAAGTTAAATACGATAAGGTAGGGGAGCAGGATTTAATGCAGTCTCTCCATCTTCAGTATCTGACAGCTTTAGAAATATCGAAAAGAGTAAATCAGCAGTTGGAAGAGGAAGTAAGTCCAAAAGATATTGATTTAGGTGAATTTGGAAAGTATAAAGATAAAGTTGTTGATTATATAGAGTCACATAGAAAATATTTAGGTCAGATGGACTTAAATATTAAATCCCCCCTGGTTTGGGAATATTACGACAATACATTAGCTACTTTAGCGGGTTACGGAGCAAAGATTGTTAGATTGGACGCTTTTGCCTATGCACCTAAAGAAGCGGGTGAAAAAAACTTCTTAAACGAACCGGGAACTTGGGATTTGTTGGAGAAGGTTCAAGACAATGCCGATAAATACGGATTAACTTTACTTCCGGAGATTCATTCCAGCTATGCGGAAAAAACCTTTGAAGTTTTGGCTCAAAAAGGGTATATGACTTATGACTTCTTTCTTCCGGGACTTTTAATCGATGCATTTGAAGAGAAAAGCGGTCATGTGGTTGAAAAATGGGCAAAAGAAATTTTGGATAAAAAGATTAATGTAGTCAATATGCTTGGTTGTCATGATGGGATTCCTTTACTTGATTTAAAGGGATTGATAGCAGATGAGCAGATAGAGAAACTGATTGATACGGTTGTTGGACGAGGGGGATATGTAAAAAATCTCCATGGACAAAAAAATATGTATTATCAGGTAAATGCGACTTACTACAGCGCTTTGGGAGAAGATGATAAGCGAATGCTGATGGCAAGAGCGGTTCAACTATTTATGCCGGGGAAACCACAGGTATGGTATTTGGATCTTTTTGCGGGAAAAAATGACCATGAGGCAGTAAAACAAGCCGGAGCAGGTGGACATAAAGAGATAAATCGAACAAACCTTAGTTTGGATAAAATCGAAGATGCTTTGGATAAAGAGGTTGTTAATTTGCAATTGGATATGCTTCGCTTTAGAAAAACATTTCCGGCTTTTGAAAGCATGGACGCTATTAATGTCCAAACCGATGGCAGTGTGATTTGTTTTACATGGGAAAATAAAGGGTATATAGCAAAGCTTGTGGCTGATTTTGCTACAAGTGAATTTAAGATAGAGGGAATTAATCCCGAGGGAGAAATCCTATATTCTTTAAATCGTATTCTTGACTAGACTCATTAAGTGACTTATAATCATGGCAAGCAAATCAAAATTTTGCGCAGTAATGTGTTAAAATAATTTTTGGCGGATGAGAAGATTTGTCGGTGCAACTGTTAAATCATGTAGAACAAGAGGTAGTAGATATGGGCGGAAAAACAATTTTTGATAAAGTATGGGACAGACATGTGATTACAGGAAATCTGGGGGAACCTCAGTTGCTTTATGTGGACCAGCACTACATACATGAAGTGACCAGTCCTCAGGCATTTGAAGGGTTAAGGGAGAAAAAAAGAAGAGTAAGAAGACCGGATCTTACCTTTGCTACTTTTGACCATAATACGCCGACGGTGGATATTTTTACTATCAAGGATGAAGTGTCAAAAATACAGTTGGATACACTGGCAAAAAATGTTGAAGAGTTTCAGATTCCTAATGCACCACATGGCTCTAAAAAACAGGGGATTGTCCACATGATAGGTCCGGAGACTGGTAGGACACAGCCGGGAAAAGTCATTGTCTGCGGAGATAGTCATACAGCGACACATGGAGCTTTTGGTGCCATTGCCTTTGGTATAGGCACGACAGAAGTTGAACATGTCTTTGCCACCCAGACCATATGGCAAGTAAAGCCTAAAAATTTATTAGTAAAATTTTCGGGGAAGGCACAAGCGGGCGTAGGTGCTAAAGATTACATTCTTGCTTTGATTGCAAAGTACGGAGTAGCTTCCGGAACCGGGTATGCGGCAGAGTTTGCAGGGGAAGCCATAGAAGCTTTGTCTATGGAAGAGAGAATGACAATCAGCAATATG
>DATCYL010000294.1:0-1936 GCA_036570305.1 Lachnospiraceae bacterium | reverse complement strand
TGTCGGAGGTGTACAATGGGTTGAAAGCGAAAAAGAAAACCCGGACATTGCAAAATTAGTAGAAAAACAAAAAAAGCATTATGCAGGAACAGAGATTCAAGGGAAAAAGCTGGGTGTAATCGGTCTTGGAGCCATAGGTGTTTTGGTTGCCAATGCCGCAGTACATTTGGGAATGGAAGTGTATGGCTATGATCCATTTATTTCTGTGGATGCCGCATGGAATTTATCTCGTTCTATTCACCATAGTCAGGATGCAAGTGAACTTTACAAAGAATGTGATTATATTACTATTCATGTACCGCTTTTGGACTCCACAAGGGGAATGATCGGTGAGGAAGCCTTTTTGCAAATGAAAGATGGCGCAGTGATTCTAAACTTTGCAAGAGATGTCCTGGTGGATGAAGAAGCTCTTTTAAAGGCATTAGAGAGTGGAAAGGTTAGAAAGTATGTAACAGATTTTGCCAATCCTACGATTTTAAAAGGCAAAAATGTCTTGGTGACTCCGCATCTGGGAGCATCGACAGAAGAGTCAGAGGATAATTGTGCAGTGATGGCGGCAAAGGAAATCCGTGATTATTTAGAAAATGGAAACATTAAAAATTCTGTGAATTATCCAAATTGCGATGCGGGAATTTGTGAATCCGCAGGAAGATTAGCGATTAATCATAAAAATAAAGTACATATGATTAGTCAGTTTTCTTCTGTCATTGGAGATGCGGGACTTAATATTTCAGATATGACCAATAAAAGTAGGGGAGATTATGCCTATACTATTTTTGATTTATCAACAAAAGTAGATGAGTCCATCTTGCCACAATTAGAGTCTATTGAAGGTGTTTTAAAGGTTCGTATTGTAAAATAAAAAGTCTTTTATATTCCTAAAGAGAGGGAGAATCCTTTTTCGGTTTGCCTGTAATGCTGGAAAAAGCAATAAAACTGTTGTAGAATATTTTTAGCGAAAGCTTTGATGTTTTACAGCAGTTTTCTTTATTTAAAAGAGGGATATCCAATTTTTGTCTGAAATTTTTGGTTTTATCATAAACTTCAGCTGCTTCTTGAAGATAAAAGACTGTAAAAATTAAAAATAAGTGACTTACAATAAAATTGTGAAGGTGCAAGAGCTATGAAATCAATAAAGCAATTGTTTCGGATGTTAAAAAAATATAGAAAAATCACCAGAAGTATTCAGTACAATAAAAAGAAGATAAAAACAATTTTTAGGATTTTGTTTTCTTCAAAAAATAATAGAGAAAGTTGAGATAAGAGTAGAATGGCAAGGATAAGAGCCTTTTATGGAATAAGACCTACAAAAGAAAAAGCTAAGGAGGTAGCGGCGCTTCCTTATGATGTATATAGTCGTAAGGAGGCATATGAATTTGTAAAAGCAAATCCAAAAAGTTTCTTGGCAATTGACAGAGGAGAAACTCTCCTAGGTGAAGGAGTGGATATGTATGGAGAAGAGGCTTACCAAAGTTCTAAGTCGGAACTAAAAAAAAGAATAGAGCAGGGGATTTTCATAAAGGAAGACAGACCCTGCATTTACCTTTATGAGCTGACTATGAATGGAAGGAGCCAGACGGGTATCGTTGCCTGTGCCTCTATTGATGATTATTTGGGGAATGTTATAAAAAAGCATGAAAATACCAGACAAGAAAAGGAAGAAGATAGAATTCGCCATATTGATGTATGCAGTACCCAAACAGGACCTATTTTCCTGGCATATAGAAAGAATGAGAAGGTAGAAAGGATTGTAGAAACTGAGAAGAAAAAAGAGGCTATTTATGATTTTGCGACTGAGGATGGGATTGGACATAGAGTTTGGAAAATTGAAGAGGAAAAAATAATAGAAAAACTTGTGGAACTTTTTGACGGAATAGAAAATCTTTATATTGCAGATGGACATCATAGGGCGTCATCGGCAGTTAAGGTAGGTCTA
>DATCYL010000293.1:0-6394 GCA_036570305.1 Lachnospiraceae bacterium | reverse complement strand
TGGAATGCATTGAAGCTATAAAGGCAAATGTACCTAAGGATTTTCCGGTTTTGGTGAAATTCACACCGGTACATAAGGTAGAGGGCTTTAGAACCATTGATGAAGGCATCGAAATGGCAAGAATTTTAGAAAAGGCAGGCGTGACTGCTTTGCATGTAGATGCCGGATGTTATGAAGCGTGGTATCAGGCGATTACAACGATTTATTCTGATGAAGGACATAAGCTGGATGTACAAAAAGCAATTAAAGAGGTAGTCAGTATTCCTGTGTTAGGTGATGGTAAGTTATCAAATCCTAAATTGGCAAAAGAAGTAATTGCAAATAATATTTTGGATTATTTGGGATTAGGTCATGAGATGTTGGCAGATCCTTACTGGCCTGCAAAATTAAAAGCCGGACATACGGAGGATATTCGTCCTTGCATTGGATGTAATGAATGTCTTTTATCAGGATTTTCCGGAAAGCATTATTTTTGTGCTGTTAATCCTTTGTGCTATGCGGAAAAGACCTATCAACTTCCAAAAGAAAGCCTGAATAAGAAAGTTTTGGTAATTGGAGGAGGTCCGGCGGGTATGCAGGCGGCAATTACTGCAAGAAGAAGAGGTTTTGAAGTTACTCTACTAGAAAAAGAGGATCGACTGGGGGGAACTCTTTGGGCAGCGGGAGGACCTGATTTTAAGGCAGATGTGATCAAACTGATTAAATATATGGAGACTCAGTGTTATAAACTGGGGGTAAATATTTGTCTAAATAGTAAAGTGGATAAAAACAGTATCAAGGGGGATTATGATAAGGTTATTCTAGCCAGCGGTTCTTCTCCTTTTATACCTCCGATTGAAGGAATTGAGCATACAATTTTGGCAAGTGACTACTTAAGTCATAAAGCAGAGGTAAAGGGACAGGTGGTTGTCATCGGTGCCGGCTTAGCAGGAAGTGAGGCTGCCTGTGATATAGCAAAGAGGGGAGAAAAAGTAACTCTCATAGAGATGTTGCCGGATATTCTCTTAGCTGCAAATCATTGTTTAAACAATGATCAACATTTGCGTGATATGATAAAGGAAAGAGGCGTTTGTACAGTCGCAGGTGCCAAGGTGACAAAAATCACAGCAAACAGTGTGACTTATGAAAAGGACGGCAAAGAAGAAGTGATTCCTTGTGATACGATTTTAAATGCGGTTGGATTTAGACCTAATAATGGATTGGTGGACTGTTTAGAGGAACGTTTTGAGGATGTAAGTGTCGTGGGAGATGCTATTAAACCAAGAAAAATCATGGATGCAGTTCATGAGGGCTACCATGCTATCCGCGTTATGAGGGATTCTCTTTATGAGTATTAAAAATCTGTAAGGCTTTTCGGGGAAGATAGTTTATAAGAAGAGTGGAAAAGAAGAGTAAAATAAAAGCTGAAGTCAAAAGGGAAAGGATTCTGTTTATGGGAGTCCTTTCCCTTTTGCTTATAGTAAGGAGATAAGTCCAGTCAGCTTGCCAAATGGTATTCGGTGGCGGCTAATCGGCGGATAAAACTTCCTTTTCTCTCATAGGTGATTAGACATCGGTGGGAGCGTGTAAAAAGTGTTTTTTGTAAGCCCTGGAAAAGGTTGTATAGTCCTGAAAACCACTTTCAAATGCCGCTTTTTGTATGCCCATACCTTGAGAGATATAAGAATTGGCTAAATGCAGTCGCTTCTGGGTGATGTAATTATGGACAGTATATCCCGTCTTTGCCTTAAATTTTCTCATAAGGTGATGTTTGCTGAGAAAAAATCTCTCAGATAAAACATCTACAGACAAATTATCTCGTAAATGAGTGTTGATATAGGATAATAATTCTTCCATTTGCAAGTCATATTTTAAGGAACTGTAGTCTTCTATGTAATCTTTTTCCAGTACAATGCGATTAATGGAAACCATAAGTTGCATAAATAAAGCTTTACTTAAAAGACTACTGCCAAAAGCCTTAGACTTTAAGGAGACTTCCAGTTGTATCAGAGTATCTTTTAGACTTCCCAAAGAAGTGGGGGAGAGACGAACCAAATGAAAGTTTCGTTCCTTTATTTTTTGAAAACAAGTGGAAATATCACAGATATCATCATTCAAGGAGTCCATATAGTCTGTGCGAATGTATAAGACAATACGCTCATAAGGAACATCAGATTGGATGAGGGGCTTATGGATGTCGAATTGCTTTACAAAAAGAATATCTCCGGGCTTTAAAAAATAAGATTTCCCTTCGATAAGATAGGTGACCTTGCCGGATAAAAAGAAGACAATTTTATTAAAATCATGATAATGAAATTCAAATTCTTTTTCTACCTGATCCTTGATGTGAAATAGTTGGAAATTTTTATTTAGATAACCGGTTTTTTTCTTTTCCGTGGTTGGATTTTGCATAGAAAGTCTCCTTTTTCTTCGGGGTAGATAAATACGATTCTTATCCTTACTTTATCAAAGTTAGTCATTTTTTGCAATGGAGATAGCATTTTCTTCCATAGATAATGAAAAAAGGTACAAATATAATAGAAACAAACAGAATCATCCAGTAAGTAAATTAGGCTATGAGACAAAAGGCAAAGGAGAAAATTATGTCTATTACATCCATTAAAATGAGCAAGTATCAGGGGTTGGGTAATGACTATATTGTAATAGATCCCAATAAAAATCAGACGCAGCTAAGAGGAAAGAAAATTGCACTTTTATGTGAAAGAAGCTTTGGTATAGGGGCAGATGGAGTCTTATATGGTCCTATCCTAAAAGAGGGTAAAATCTATGTAAATATTTATAATGCTGACGGTAGCCAGACACAGGCAAGTGGAAACGGAATCCGGATTTTTGCCAAATATTTGATGGATGAGCAGTATGTAAACGGAAAACAATTTGAAATATATACAGAAAAAGGTCTTTTTTGTGTGGAAGCACTCAATGACAGAGGCACTGAGTTTCGTGTAGGTATGGGTAAGGCTTCTTTCTGGTCAGAGGATATCCCTGTGGTAGGCAAGGTAAGAGAAGTTGTAGATGAAGTATTTTCTTTTAATGAGAAAAATTATCGAGCAACATGCCTATCTATGGGGAATCCTCATTGTGTGATCTTGTCTGAGAATGTCACAAAAGAAGAAGTGAAGAAACTAGGTCCCTATGTGGAAAATGCAGAGATTTTTCCTCATAGAATGAATTTGCAGTTGATGAAGGTGATTGATAGGCATAATATCAAAATAGAAATTTATGAAAGAGGTGTGGGCTATACCTTGGCTTCGGGTACCGGAAGCTGTGCGGCGGTGGCAACAGCAAGAAGACTGGGACTGGTAGATAAAGAGGTCAATGTCCATCAGCCGGGAGGAAGTATAGAAATATCCTTAAGAGAGGATGGGGAAATTTATATGACGGGAAGTGTAGAATTTGTGGCAGACTTATCAGTAGCAGAATCCTTTTTGGCATAAAAAGATTGAAATTAAAAATAGAATATGATAATATAATGCCTGTATCCAGAAAGAAGACAAGCCTTGTTAGCTCAGTTGGTAGAGCAGAGGACTGAAAATCCTCGTGTCTCTGGTTCGATTCCGGAACAAGGCATAGTAAGAAAAGGTATGACAGATGTCATACCTTTTCTTATCGTACTAAAAAGACTTGAAATCCTATTGACATGCTAGGAATAAAGAGCTACTATAAAATCATTGCTGAAACTAAAAAGGTTACAGTAATAAGAAAAAGGGAAAATATGAAAATTTTAATAACAGCCATTAATGCAAAGTATATTCATTCCAACTTAGGGATCTATGATCTACAAAGCTATGCCAATGCTTACAAAGAACATTTACAATTGGCAGAATTTACTATTAACCAATCGGTGGACGAAATCGTAAGTGCTATTTATAAGGAGAGGGCGGATGTTCTATGCTTGTCATGCTATATTTGGAATAGGGAGTATGTAGAGAGAGTGGCAACCATTTTGCATAAGATTTTGCCAAAACTACCTATTTGGCTTGGAGGACCGGAAGTTTCTTATCAGGCAGAAAAAGAGATTGGCTACTGGCCCCAGATAAAGGGGATTATGGTAGGAGAAGGAGAGGAGACCTTTTTAGAACTTGTCAGAGCTTATGTGGAAAAAATATATAATTTCGAGGCGATAGCAGGTTTAGTTTTTAAAGAAGACGAGAAAGTTGTAGTTACAAAGGCAAGACTTCCCATAAATCTTAGTTCTATTCCTTTCCCTTATTATGATAAGATAGAGGACTTTCAACATAAAATTATTTATTATGAATCCAGCAGAGGGTGTCCCTTTTCTTGTAGTTATTGCCTATCCTCTGTAGATAAAAGGTTACGTTTTCGAGATTTGTCTTTGGTAAAAGAAGAGTTACAGTTTTTTATAGACCATGAGGTAGAACAGGTAAAGTTTGTGGATAGAACTTTTAATTGTAATCATAAACATGCCATAGAAATCTGGAAATATCTTTTAGAACATGATAGGGGGAGGACGAATTTCCATTTTGAGGTGGCAGCGGATATTATGACCGAAGAGGAAATAGAGCTTATCGGAAAGATGCGCCCGGGTCTTATTCAGCTAGAAATTGGGGTTCAGACGACAAATTTAAAAACCTTGGATGAAATCAAGAGAAAAATGGACTTTGAAAAGGTGGCAAGAGTTGTAAAAAGAATTCAGGAAAAGCAAAACGTTCATCAGCATTTGGATTTGATTGCCGGGCTTCCTTTTGAAAACTATTCCAGCTTTGCCAAGTCCTTTAACGAAGTTTATCAGCTAAAGCCTAACCAGTTGCAGCTGGGATTTTTAAAAGTACTAAAGGGATCCTACATGCATTTTATGGCAGAAGCCTATGAGTGTGTATACCACCCTTATCCAACCTATGAAGTACTGGAAACCAAGTGGATTTCTTATGAGGAATTATTATCATTAAAACAGATAGAAGAGATGGTAGAAGTTTATTATAATAGTGGACAGTTTTTAAATACTATTGACTATTTGGTGACTAATTATTGTAAAAGAGGAAAAGACTATACACCTTTTTTGTTTTATTCTCACTTGGGTGAATATTATGAGAAAAAATCGTATAACAAAGTTTCTCATTCACGCATAAAAAGGTATGATATTTTATTGGATTTTGTAAAAGAGGAAATTCCCTTTTTGGAAAACAATTTAGTAGATTATATGCTGATGGATCTTTATTTGCGGGAAAATTTAAAAAGCAGACCGAGTTTTGCACCGTCTATAGAATCTTTTAAACAAAGAATAAAAAACTGGTATAAAAAAGAAGGAAAACGTCAAGATAGTAAAAGTCATGTGGAATATTTGTTTGGAGACTGGTATCTTTTTGATTATGAAAGACGAGATAAGCTCTCCTATAATGCTTTTGTGCAAAAGATAGAGGTTGAATAATGCAAAGAGAATGGATTGTATTGGATTTAGAGACTACGGGTCTACATCCTAAAAATGATAAAATCATAGAAATAGGAGCTATAAAAATAAAAGAAGACAGGATAGCGGACAGCTTTTGTACTTTTGTAAATCCTCATAGAAAACTTAGTGGGCAGGTGGAAGATTTGACTCATATTTCGACACAGATGCTAGAGGATGCGCCGTCTATTGAAGATGTTCTCGGGAATTTTGTTGATTTTTGTGAGGATTATCCTCTTTTGGGGCATAATATTTTATTTGATTATAGTTTTATGAAGCATGCTACAGTGAATGCAGGACTTTGCTTTGAAAAAAAGGCGCTAGATACTTTGAAAATAGCAAGAGTTTTGCATAAAGATTTGGATAGTAGAAGCTTGGAATCTCTTTGTCGCCATTATGGAATTGTTCAAGAATATGCGCATAGAGCTTTGGATGATGCTAAGAATACCTACTTTCTTTATAAAAAGTTGAAGGAAAAGTTCTATGCGGAAAATGAGAGTTTATTTCAGCCCAAAGAACTTCTTTATAAGCCTAAAAAGCAAAGTCCCATAACAGCAGCCCAAAAAGGCTACTTGAAGGATTTGCTTAAATATCATAAAATAACATGTGATATTGAGATAGAAAAGCTGAGCAAAAGTGAGGCATCTCGGAAAATAGATAAGATTATTTTAGAATACGGAAAGATAGAGAGGAAATTTCTATGATGAATGCAAAATGGAAAAGAATTATTGCGGGAGTGATTGCAGTTATTTTGGCATTGGCAATGGTTTTGCCGATGGCATTATCCTACGCGGGATGGATGTAAAATTTGAGGAGAAAATTATGAAAGAAGCAAAAAAATATTGGGGAGCTTTTGTTTTGGGACTCAGCGTCTTTTGCCTGGCAAAGGTAAACCGGGTGGAAGCGGCGCCTAAAACTGTCAGGCAAGGTATCTACATTGACGGAGTGGATGTTTCCGGAGCTACCAAAGAGGAGGCGACTTCTTTGGTG
>DATCYL010000292.1:0-15617 GCA_036570305.1 Lachnospiraceae bacterium | reverse complement strand
ATCTATTTGAAGAACGGTAGACCTGATTTCAGAGATATAAAGTCATTTGAAGAATTTTCTAGATATTATTGGTACAGAGAGGAGCTTTCAAAAATCTGTAAGTCACTTGGATTAGAATATAGAAGTACAAAGCAAGAACTGAATCATATCATAGAACAATATTTTATGGGGAATAGAATAGAGAAGTCTCAGAGAAATGGGAACAAAAATCAAACAGAAGTTGTAACATTACGTACACCATTACTTGAATGTGCTTTTTCCTTTAATCAAAAATTTAGGGACTATTTTTCTGCAGTAACGGGTGTTAGTCCATTTAAGTTCAATGCTGATATGGCAACGGCATGGAGAAAAGTGAAAATGGAAAATGACTTAAAATTTACAATTCAAGATATGCTCAAAGTATATTATGGCGAGTCAAACTACGCTAAGTATGATAATTCAGCTTGTCAATGGAATCAATTCCTAAAGGATTTTTGCTCAGATGAACTTAGCTACTATTATTCTAACAAGTTAAAAGTTGCTGCTATTCTATGGAAAGAAGTTAGAGACTCAAAAAATGAAAAAATTTATTCGAGACAACTCCTAAACGAATATGGAGATAAAATAGAGGAGTATCATAAATAAATTTCAGTAATACGCTCTGTTGCTGTACCCATTTTTCTACGATATACTCCATCAAAAAGGAGTGAACTTTTATGGGTAGAGAAATTTATGACATCATTAATGACATGGCAGAAGTATTAAACGCATCGCAGATGCAGAAACTACAAGAGGTGTTGGTAAAACGGTTATCTGAGAATACTGTGTCTGACTATTTACAGACCATGAACGTGGAGCTTCTAGATATGTTTTTAACTGCAAAGCATTTAGAAGGATGTTCTGATAAAACAATACGCTAGTATAGGTGCAATATTGAAAAAATGTTGGATACAATTAATGTTCCAGTGATAAAGATTACAACTGAAATGCTACGAAAATATCTTGTGAAGTATCAAACGATAAATAATTGTGGAAAGGTAACTATTGATAATATTCGTAGAAGCCTTTCCACTTTCTTTTCTTGGCTGGAGGAAGAGGATTATATTATAAAAAGTCCGATGAAAAGAATACACAAGGTGAAGGCTGCTATTATTGTGAAAGAGACAATTCCGGATGAGAAGGTCGAAATTCTCAGAGATAATTGTAATAATCTTCGTGATAGGGCGATGATTGATTTTCTGCTTTCAACAGGTATTCGTGTAGGTGAATTAGTTAGACTGAATATTGATGACATAGATTTTTCTGAACGAGAGTGTGTTGTTTACGGAAAGGGAGATAAAGAACGAAAGGCATACTTTGATGCAAAGACTAAAATTCATTTAATGAATTATATTGAATCAAGAACAGATAATAATAGTGCATTATTTGTGTCGCTAAACAAACCGCACAGTAGACTGACTGAAAGTGGAGTGGAACTACGATTACGCGAGATGGGGAAGAAATTAGGTGTGGAAAAAGTTCATCCACATAAATTTAGAAGAACTATGGCAACCAGAGCGATTGAGAAGGGTATGCCAATTGAACAAGTGCAGAAGATATTGGGACATGAGCAGATAGATACAACTCTTAGATATGCTATGGTAAATCAGAATAATGTGAAGTTGTCACATAGAAAGTATATATCATAATTATGTTTGTAATGACAACGTATTGACACATAATAAGGAAAAGTGCTATGATATAGAAAAAGGTGAGGAGGTATGTCTTATGGATACAAATTTGAATGTTGCTATTGCACCAAAGGATTCAACTTTTCAAGTAAGAATAAATTCAGATATTAAAAAGGCTGTTGAGGATATTTATGCAAAAACCGGAATGACATTGACAGATGCATTTAATACCTTTATACAGCAGTCTTTAAATGTTGAAGGTCTTCCGTTTATTGTTACTAAGAATAGCAAAGAAGCGTTGAGGGAACAAGCGGTTGCCATGTTGATGCTTGATTTGAAGAGATCTGAGGAACGAGCTGAAATAGAAGGTTGGATTGATGCAGATGATTTGGAGCGAGAATTGGGGGTAATTGATTGAAAAAGATAAAATATACTCCTGATGCAGCAGATAAATTACGTGCATTAAAATCGGCAATATCCGGAGAATATGGTGGGAATAAAGCCAAGAAAATTATCAAAAGCATAACAGATGCAATAAGAGGACTTTGTGATTATGAAGAAAAAGGTTCTGAAGTATCGAAAATGTTTGATGTGGTGTCAGACTATCGGTATATATTTGTGTCTAGAAATTATGTGTTTTATAGGATAGAAGATAAATACATTCGAATAATTAATCTTTATCATGAGAAAGAGGATTTTATGTGGCAGCTATTTGGAATTGATACTACACTTCAAGATACGATAGATTATTGGGATGAATAGAACAGAAGATTTGAATTTGAGGGTGAAAAATGAGAGAGTATAAAATTAGGGGGACAAATTACAAAATTCGATATAATGATTTCCACGGTGAATTGACACCTATTATATTTATACATGGATTAGGATGTGCAGGGTCTTTCGATTATGTTGAAGTAGCCTCTATTCTTGGAACTAACCATCGAATAATACTAATTGATTTATTGGGAGCTGGCTATAGCGATAAACCACTATCTTTTAAGTATACAGTGGATTCACATGTTAAATATTTAAAAGAGTTTATTGAAGATATTAATTTAGAAGAAATTATTATCTTTGGACATAGTTTAGGTGGACCTATAGCGATAGAATTATGTGATTTGTTAATGGATCGTGTTAGAACCCTTATACTTAGTGAATCTAATTTGGATCCAAGTAGCTATGGGTCAGCAAGTTTTGAATTTGCTAATTTTAGTGAAAACGATTTGGATATGTTATTTAAAAAAAAGATTGTAGAGTATGAAAAATCAGGAAATACAATGTGGGTGTCTACTTTGAAAAATTGGTTGCCAAAAGCTGCATTTGAAATATCAGTTAATGCAGTGAACGGGGGAGAAATATCATGGAGAAATCTTTTGTACAAATTTGAGATTCCAAAATATTTTATTTTTGGAGAGAAATCATTACCTGATGCGGACTTTGAAAAATTAAACGAACATGGTGTAAAAATTGAAGTTGTGCCAAATGCAGGACACTCAATGGCTTGGGAAAATCCTGAAGGTCTTGCACAAGCTATAAAAAAATGTTTATAAATTCCAGTTTGGAGAATTAGAATTGAGAAACTCGGTGTTTGTCTTGATGAAAAATAGATAGTTTATAGTGGAACATCTGTCAGAAGCGGCAGGTGTTTTCTTTTGGCTCTTGTTGTTCCTGAAATCATGAGCATACATTTCTAATAAAGGGTGATGGGAATTTTGTAAACCATAAAAATAAACATTGACAATCATCTATGCATAATGCATAATAGAAACATTGACAATTATCTATGTAAAGGAGGATAATATGAATACAATAGATGTATCACTTATTTGTAAAGCATTGGGAGATAGTAATAGATTGCAGATTATCCAAATGCTCTCCGACGGAGAAAAATGTGGTTGTAAACTATTGGAGGCTTTTGAGATTACACAGCCTACACTTTCTCATCATATGAAAATCTTAAATGAATGTGGGCTGGTGAATGATTGGAAAGAAGGTAGATGGCATCATTATTCATTGAATTGTGAGACCTTGAATGTCTTTAAAACTTTTATTGAAGGATTATCCTGCTGTAAAGAGGAAAGTGGGTGCTGTCAATAATGATTTGGGAGTTTATTCAAAATCAGATTTTAGGAATGAAATGGATGAGTACATTAATTGGAAATCTTCTTGAGAAAATTGGCTTGGATACTTCAAGTAGAATGGGTGGAAGTGTACAGTTTTTCCTATATGATGTTTTGAAGATAACGATATTGCTTTGTATCCTGATTTTTATGATTTCCTATATTCAAAGCTACTTTCCACCAGAACGAAGTAAGAAGATTATGGGGCGTTTTCATGGAATCTGGGCAAACTGTATTGCAGCATTACTTGGTACGGTGACACCATTCTGTTCTTGCTCGTCCATTCCACTGTTTATTGGATTTACCAGTGCAGGACTTCCATTAGGTGTGACATTTTCCTTTCTGATTTCTTCTCCAATGGTAGATTTAGGAAGTCTGGTTTTGCTGATGAGTATCTTTGGATCAAAAGTTGCTATCATATATGTGAGTGTAGGGCTTGTTATTGCGGTAATAGGTGGAACAATTATTGAAAAGCTTCATTTGGAGAATGAAGTGGAAGCGTTTATTCGAAAAGCGAATGCGGTCGATATTGATATGGATGAACCAACGCAAAAAGAAAGACTTTCTTTTGCAAAACAACAGGTTATAGACACCTTTAAGAAAGTATTTCCATATATTTTGATTGGTGTCGGAATAGGAGCTATTATTCACAATTGGATTCCAGAGAGCTGGGTAGAAAAGATTCTTGGCAGTGATAATCCATTTGGTGTAATTCTGGCAACGTTGGTCGGCATTCCTATGTATGCAGATATTTTCGGTACGATACCAGTAGCAGAAGCATTACTTGCAAAAGGGGCACAGCTTGGAACAATCTTAAGTTTTATGATGGGTGTGACTACACTTTCGTTACCGTCAATGATTATGCTTAGAAAGGCAGTGAAACCGAAGTTACTAGGAATTTTTATTGTAATATGTGCAGTTGGAATAATTATTATTGGATATTTCTTTAATGCAATTCAGTATCTACTGGTTTAGAAAAAAGGAGATTGAAATTATGAGCTTATTTGGAAAGAAAAAGGACGAAAAGGAAATGGTTAAGGAACAATCAGGTTGTTGCTGTGGTGGAAATTGCAATGAAGGAAGCGCTGAGGCAGCAAAGGAAACTCTTTCATCAGGAGGAAATGTGAAAGTTCTTGGTGGCGGTTGTGATAAATGCAATGCATTGGAGAAGAATGTGAAGGAAGCGCTTAGTGAGCTTGGCATGACGGATGAGATTGACCATGTTACAGATTTTGGTCAGATTGCGGCAATGGGAGTTATGAGTACACCTGCTCTGGTTATTGATAATAAAGTAGTCTCAATGGGGAAAGTATTAAGTAAGGATGATGTGATAAAAGCATTAAAGAAAGTTAGGGGATAGGTATGAAGAAAGTAGCGTTCATTTGTGTCCATAATTCATGCAGAAGTCAGGTTGCAGAAGCATTGGGAAAGCATTTTGCATCCGACGTATTTGAAAGTTATTCTGCTGGAACGGAAACGAAGCCACAAATAAATCAGGATGCAGTTCGTATTATGAAAGAAATGTATGGCATTGATATGGAGAAAGAACAGTATTCAAAGCTGATTTCGGATATACCAGAGCCAGATATTGCTATTTCTATGGGATGTAATGTTGGATGCCCGTTCATTGGAAGACCATTTGATGATAACTGGGGATTGGATGATCCGACAGGAAAATCAGACGAAGATTTCATCAAAGTAATTAATCAGATAGAACTGAAAATAAAGAATATGATAGATAGGATGAAATAGACAGATTCCAGTTTGCCAACTTGCCCTTTGAGAGAGGAGAAATCCCTTTCTCAAAGGGCTTTTTCTATTTATACGGATATTCGCAAACTACAAGATAAAGCCAAAACTTCATATACTCTAAGCACAAGGAGGTTGAGGTTTGGCTATGAATAACAGTTTAGCAGAAGTACACCCGGAGCTTGTTTCGGAGCGGTCGGAGAAGAACTTACCGCTTACACCTGATGAGATTACTTTCGGTTCAAATAAAAAAGTATGGTGGAAAGGTGCTTGCGGTCACGAATGGCAGGCAAGCGTTAAGGCTCGTTCTAATGGAGAGAAATGCCCGATATGCTCTGGCGCAAGAGTAATTGCAGGAATTAACGATTTGGCGACATTAGAGCCATTACTGGTAAAGCAGTGGTCGAAAAAGAATAAGATAAAACCGACAGAGGTTTCTATTGGTTCTCATAAGAAAGTGATTGGGAGATGTGAGAAAGGACACGAGTGGGAAGCTGCTGTTAAGAGCAGGACAATAAATAAAACTGGTTGCCCGTATTGCTCACATAATAAAGTATTGGTAGGATTTAATGACCTTGCAACGCTTCTGCCGGATATAGCTGCCGAGTGGTCGGACAGAAATTATCCGTTACTTCCAACTCAGGTTACGGTCTTTGCCAATCGTAAGGCTTGGTGGAAGTGTAAGGAGTGCGGCAGAGAATGGAACACCCTTATTTTTACTCGTTCCGGTGGGAGCAAATGCCCGTATTGAAGTGGGTACATATTCCTGAAAGGGTTTAATGATTTGCAGACAACACACCCTGAAATTGCTTCGGAGTGGTCGGAGAAGAACTTGCCATTGAAGCCTGATGAGGTAAATGCAAAGTCGAGGAAAAATGTCTGGTGGAGATGCAGTAAATGCGGTAACGAGTGGAAATCTGTTATCAATGCCCGTGTGAAAGGTACGGTATGCCCCGTTTGTGCAGAGAGAGAAGTCCTTGCCGGATATAATGATTTGGCGACAACAGACAGTCAGCTTCTTAGCGAATGGGATTATGAACAGAATAAACTGAAACCTACAGAGGTATCACGAACTTCGGCAAAGAGAGCGTGGTGGAAATGCAGGCACGGTCATTCGTGGAGTATGAAGATAAATGAAAGAACGATATTGAAGAAAGGCTGTCGATTTTGTAAGCAGGAGTATTTATCTCTATTTCCTGCTTTGGCTGTCAGCTATTATTCTAATAAGAAAGGCTTGAAAGCAGAACTTGGTTCTGACCGATTGCTTGGAGTTCCGCTTGAAACATACATACCTTCAGAAAAGTTGGCTATTGAGTCAGGAAGTGCCGATGAGAATTTAGAAATAATGAAAGCATATATGTGCAAGCAAAGAGGAATAAGGCTGATTAAGCTGCCGATGAAAGGCACAGAACTGGATTATGCCAATAATTTAAAGAAAGCTTTTCAGAGCGTACATATATTTATTTCTTCCGATACCGAGGAAGATGTGGAGATAATCAAAAATACATTTGAAAGATGGAGGGACAGCCAATGAGAGAGAAAACCTATCATCTATACTTAAATGAAGAAGAACGAAGCCGAGTGATACAATCGTTCATTGAACTGAAGAACAATTTAGCAGTTCAGGGACGATACACCGATGCAGTAGATGATGTCCTCTGCAAAGTGCTTGAAGCAAAGAAAAAGAAATTGAAAATTGAATACATTTAGAACGTGTTTTGCCGTCTGTTTCTTAACCGGAGCAGGCGGCTTTTTTTATTTCAAAAATTTTTAAAAAAAATTTTTGGAAAAGCGGAGATTTTGGATGTGCATTTCATACCCCTTTGTCCAAATGAGTGAAGGGGTTCATTCCGGATAGCAAAAACGGAAGCCTTTTCGCTTGAAAATTGAATAAGTCATTCACTATACCGACCTGACAAACTCCTACTGGCAACAGCATTTGGCAGGAGCAGGACGAATCAAACGATAAGAAAGGAATAAAAACATGAAATTTATCAATCATAACAAAGATAAAAAACAGCTTCCAAAAGAGAAGAAAACCCGTATTCGCAAGGTGAATCCTCGAAGAAAGATTGTGATTGCCCTGTGGATACTCTTAGCAGTCAGTTTCAGCTTTGCGGTATTTAAGCATTTCACGGCAATAGATACCCATACCATTCATGAAACGAAGGTCATCGAAAAAGAATATATGGATGCGCATAATATAGAAAATTTTGTAGAGAAATTTGCGAAAGTCTATTACACATGGGAGCAAAGCAGCACCTCGATTGACAACCGAACCAAAGCACTGAAAGACTATCTGACAGAGGAGCTTCAAGCTCTCAATAACGACACGGTACGAAAGGATATACCGGTGTCCTCATCACTTCAAAACTTTCAGATATGGAGCGTCAAAAATATCAGTGATAATACCTTTGATGTAACATACAGCGTGGAACAGCTTATTACGGAGGGAGAAAGCAAGAAAAACGTGCAATCTGCTTATTTTGTCAGTGTCTATGTGGACAGTGCCGGAAATATGGTCATCACTAAAAATCCGACCATTACAAGCATTCCGGCAAAGTCTTCCTATCAGCCTGAGATAATAGAAAGTGACGGCACGGTGGATTTTGTTACTGCAAATGAAATCAATGACTTTTTAACCACCTTCTTCAAGCTCTACCCGACTGCCACGCAAAAGGAACTGTCTTACTATGTGACAGATGGAATCCTAAAGCCGATTGGAAAAGAGTATGTTTTTCAGGAGCTGGTTAATCCGATTTACAACCGCAGGGAAAATCAGGTTACAGTATCTTTAGCGGTTAAATATCTTGACCCACAGACCAAAGCAACGCAGGTATCACAATTCAGTCTGACACTTGAAAAGAATGATGGTAACTGGAAGATTGTGAAGTAATCTAATCGAAAAAAATATTACCATTTTATTCTCTACTATCCCAAAATGACCAGTCAGTCAAAATATAATATGTTTTAACTAAGCATACTGATTGATTGGTCGATTTAGTGAGGTGTCAAATGGTTACTAAGAATTTTGAAAAAATTTCAGACGAAAACGAGAATAAAACTACGGGAAGACACTGAATTGAAAATTTTTCTTCTCTATTTTCCTAAGTGTAAATCAGAATCTTTGGTCAATATAAAAGAGTTAAAAACCACAATCATTAAAGAGCCGGACGCAAAGACACAGAGCCGATAATGTAAGATATAAAATCTTATATTATCGGTTATTTTTATCAGGAAATTATCATAAAAATTAAAAAGAAAGCGGCATCCCTTACTTTGGACACCACTTTGTTAACAAGCTAAGCAGCAAATCTTTCTCAAGATTTACTGCTTCGTAGCTGATATGATATACGGTTGTTATTCAATTTTCATAGAAAGAATCTTGTCCATACTTCTGAAAACCAGAGCAAGCTGCAAGTTATTCCCAAATATCCATATCTTCCTTGGGCATGGCATATTTCTTGTGCTTTTGGATACCCATGATGATGAAGATGATTCCGGAAATCATCAAACCTGCATCAATCACAATGGTGATGTAAAACGGCACGCCTTCCGGTTTCACATAGTATAGTGTCTGAACCAGCATAATAATCCCCAGCATGAGCTGCGGTATACCGATGGCAAAGAAATGGGAATAGCGTTTGCCCATTTGCTTTGCAGCCTCTTTCCTTTCGGTGTACATATCCAACGGGCCGTCAGCCGCATTTTTCCTCAGATACACCCTGCCGCCGTACTCCGCCACGACGGAGATCCCTGTCTGCTCCAGAAACGCAAGATACTCTTTCTTCTTGCTGCCGGTGTAGGCGAGCAGGTCAATCTTATACTGATACTTCGCGGGAGAAACATCCTCAAACTCATATTTGCCCCCATAATAGCCAATAAGCATCAAACCGTTTTGTCCTTGTTCATTCAGCCATTCTTCTTCCTTTTGAACATCTATAAAAGTCTTTTTAATAGTTGTTTTCATTTGTTGCCTCCTTCACTTTTTCTGCATTTTGCAGCATCTCTTTCAGACGAATCAGCTCTTTTTCAAAGAACTGTTTTCCTGTAGCCGTAATGATGTATTCAATTTTTCTGTCCTGCGGATACTCGTCCAGAGCCTTAATCCATCCTCTCTTTTGTAAGGTGTCCAATGCTCCGTAGAGGGAACCAGCTCCAAGATTTACACGTCCTTCTGTCATTTCTGCGATGTCTTTCATCAGTACATAACCGTGAGCCGGTCTGTGAAGTCGCAGCAGGATGTAAAAAACTGATTCGGTAAGAGCACCGCTGTTCGCTGTTCTGCCCATTGCTTCTCCCTTATAATACGAATTACGATATATCGTTATATGTAATATATCATAATTCGTAATATTCGTCAATGAACAAACAGAAAAAAATTTATGTAATAGCAAGTTTTCTGCCTATCATTTTGATATCTGCTTCTTTTATTGTGGAACTTCTTTGTTCTAAAAAGGATTTAATATGTTCTGCTATAATTCGGACTTGATGACTTTCTTAGTTATTCTCTTTATCTATCTATATAATCAGGAAGAAGGAAGTCAAAGTTTGGAAAAGGATTTTTCTATATTTTTTATCTAATGCTCTTATGGATACTTGCATTAATCGGTAATACCTTTTTATAAAGGTTATAAATAATTCAAGAGAAACCTCCTGCTTCCCTAAAATAAAGGGAAAAAGGAGGTTTTTTATGTAATGCGTTATGGATATATACGGGTTTCCACAAGAGAACAAAACATCGACAGGCAACTGACAGCTATACTAAAAGAAAATATTGCAATGAATCAAATCTTTATTGACAAAGCCAGCGGAAAGGATTTTAACCGCAGGAAATATAAAAGCCTGATGAGAAAACTGAAAGACGGCGATGAGCTGTATATCAAGTCCATTGACCGACTGGGAAGAAATTATGACGAAATCATCAAAGAATGGAATTTTATCACCAAAGAGAAGAATGTTGACATTATTGTTCTTGACTTCCCTTTGCTGGATACAAGAAAAAAGTACAATGATGTTACCGGAAAATTTATCGCAGATTTAGTCTTGCAGATACTTTCCTATGTGGCGCAGATAGAAAGAGAAAATACTCATCAGCGGCAGATGGAGGGTATTCGAGAGGCAAAGAAGCGAGGTGTTGTTTTCGGAAGACCTAAGATAAAAATCCCAGAAAACTTTCATGTGGTGGCAGAACAATGGAAGGATGGAGAGATAAGTTTAAGAAAAGGAGCTGCATTGTTGGATACGAATCATACGACTTTTGAGCGATGGCTGAAACAGAACGGATACAAGTGAAATGATGTGATTATCAACGAAAACGTCAAAATAGGTAGACCTTTTGTTTCAAACTTATCATGTGCTATTTTCAAAAGAAAAGCAGGACTTTCCGCATGTGAACATCCCCATACTTATACACAATTACTTTATCATCTCTGTCTCAAAAAGTCTGTATTGTGTGACAGCTCTTGTCTTAGAAAACAAATATCGATGAAAGGAACAAGGGAAATGAAGAAAAAAAGATGGTTTGGCGCATTGCTGTCTCTGCTGATGGTACTTAGTACCCTTTTTTCAGGGACAAGTACCATGGTTTTTGCAGAAGGGACGCCACAGACTGTAGATGCAACTATTACTGATTTTAGGATTGAAAAACCGAAGGGCACAGAGGTTGATCACCTTAGTAAAAATGATTCATTTTATTTGGCGATGGATTGGAAAGTTCGTGATGAGAATGCGATTCTGCACGAAGGAGACTATTTTGACATTACTCTTCCAGACAACATGAGATTTCCTCCAGCCTATTCGCAGCCTGATTTTGATTTGACGGATTCTGACGGTAATGTCATTGCAACTGCACACGTTACTCATGGCACAGAAAACCAAGCCGGAGGAACAATACGTGTTACTTTTAGGGATGGTATCAATGATAACTATAATGTACATGGAACAATCTATCTGGGTGCATTGTTTAACAAAAATAAAACAGTGGATAATGAAGTAAATACTTTTGAAGTATCTGTGAATGGAGAGACAGAAACCACGCAATTAACAGTGGATAAGGTTGGCTTGTCATCAGATTATGTTCTTGGAAAATGGGGAGAAAGAGTATCTGAAGGCGGTCAGAATGTAAATAAGGTAAAATGGTATGTTACGATTAACTATCGAAAATCCGATATGAAAAACTGTATCATCTCCGATTCGCTTAACGGAGATACTACTTATTTGCAGAACAGCTTCCGGTTAAGAAAAGTAGAACTGAATGATGAGGGCGGTGTTGTAAGAAATATTGAGGATGTAGAATTAACTGGAAAAATCACGTTCGGAGCGGATAACAAATCATTTACAATCAATCTTGGAGACGCAGGTACGGAACAGTATCGTTTGACTTATGAAACGACATACACTCCTGGAACACAGATTAAGAACAATGTAAGACTTCAATTTGACGGCGAAGATAAGACAAGTAGCACTTCGTATAAAAGCTCTGACGCAGGTGGAACTGCCGGAGGTGATTTAGCAAATAAAATCAAAATTACAAAAGTTGACGCAGATGACAATTCAATTACTCTTGCCAATGCAGTGTTTACAGTTACAAGACCAGACGGAAGCACTTTTGAGCTTACGACAGGTCCTGACGGTACAGTGACATCTGGAGTATTGACACAAGGTACTTATAAGGTAAAAGAAAAAACGGCACCTTCCGGATATGAGCTGAATGAAGAAGAGTACACTTTACAGGTTACATCATCCGGCGGAGCATTGCAGACGATTAAAGATGAACCAATCAAGGCATCTGTCAAAGTCAATAAGAAGTGGATTGGAAAAGAAGGAACTTCTGTTACGGTTCATCTGTATGCAGATGGTGAAGATACCGGCAAGACCCTTACCTTAACAAGCAACAACTGGTCAGGCAGTTTTGACGGACTGAGACAGTATACGGCAGAAGGCACGGAAATCAAGTACACGGTAAAGGAAGATGAACTGACGAATTATTCTTCTAAGACTACGGGAAGCATGGAAGATGGCTATACCATTACCAACACCAATGTAGAGAAGATTTCCATTCCGGTCGCAAAGACATGGGTCGGAAAGAAAGCAGATTCCGTAACCGTTAAACTTCTGGCGGACAACAATGACACAGGAAAAACACTGACATTGAATGAAGCCGGACAGTGGAAAGGAAGTTTTACAGATCTTCTGAAATATGATGGAACAGATGGACATGAGATTGCCTATACCATCGAGGAAGTCAAGATAGACGGGTATAATTCTGTCATTAGCGGAAATGCTGAGAATGGCTTCACCATTACTAACACCATTACAGGCAAGGTATCCATCCCTGTCAAAAAGACATGGGTTGGTAAGGAAGGCACTTCTGCGACCATTCACCTTTATGCAGATGGTGTGGAAGTTGATTCTATTGCCTTGAATACCGGAAACAGCTGGCAGTACACATTTACGAACCTTGAGAAATATAAAGATGGTAAAGAAATCAAGTACACCATCAAGGAAGATTCCATCGAAAACTACAAATCTGAAATTACAGGCGATATGACAACAGGATTTACCGTAAAGAACACCAATACAGAAAAGATCTCTGTTCCAGTCAAAAAAGTCTGGGTTGGAAAAGAATCTGATTCGGTAACCATCAAATTGTTGGCGGACGGCACAGAAAAGGAAAGCGTTACCCTTACAAAAGATGATAACTGGGCACATACCTTCTCTAATCTTCCTAAGTATGATGAAGATGACGGACATGAAATTGTCTATACGTTAGATGAAGTCAAAGTCAAAGGATATAACACAGGTATCTCAGGAACGGCAGATACCGGATTTACGATTACCAATACCATCACAGGTAAAGTATCTGTCCCTGTCACTAAGACATGGGTTGGCAAGGAAGGAACTTCCGCTACGATTCATCTGTATGCAGATGGTACTGAGGTTGATTCCGTCACACTGAACAAGGATAACCAGTGGCAGCATACTTTCACTAATCTTGAGAAATATAAGGACGGTGAGGAAATCGAGTACACCATCAAGGAAGATGCGATTGAAAACTACAAGTCTGAAATCACAGGTGACATGACAAACGGTTTCACAGTCAAGAACACCAATACCGAAACCGTATCTGTACCGGTAACGAAGCAGTGGGTCGGAAAGACAGCCGATAAGGTAGAAGTGAAACTGCTTGCAGACAATGTAGAAAAAGAAACGGCTACCCTGACTGCTGATACAGACTGGAAGCATACATTCTCTAACCTGCCTAAGTATGATGAAAATGACGGTCATGAGATTGTCTACACAATTGATGAGGTGAAAGTAGATGGCTATACAACCGGCATCTCCGGCACAGCCAAGGACGGCTTTACCATCACCAATACCATTACCGGCAAGGTATCCGTACCGGTCACAAAGAAATGGGTTGGAACAGCCACTGAAAGCATTACGGTGAACCTCTATGCTGACGGCAAGAAGATAGACAGTCAGAAACTGTCAAAAGACAATAACTGGCAGTATACCTTCAAAGATCTTGAGCAGTACAAGGACGGCAAGGAAATCGAATATACCATTGAAGAAGAAAAGGTATCCGGTTATACAACAACAATTACCGGTGATTCAAAGAATGGCTTTGTGATTACCAATACAAAGAATACGCCAAAGACACCGAATACACCAACTAAGGCAGGGACAAGCAAAACGGGAACGCCAAAGACAGGCGACAGCACTAATCTTCCATTCTATGGAGGAATGATGCTCGCTTCACTCGGTGTGCTTCTCTTCCTGCTTGTCAGAAAAAGAAAACAAGCATAAACCATAACACAGTCAGCAGGCAGGAGAGCTTCTCTTACCTGCTGATTTTCTGTTTAAGGCAATGAGGGAAACAAAGGAGCACATAAAAGAAAACAGACTAAAATCAATCGGAGAATGAAACAGATGTTTGCAAAGGCACATGTTCAGGGAGACCTGTTCATGTGCCTTTTTGCTATTTGAAAATATTTTAGGAAATCAGGTCATTTCTGCAACAAATCGCACATTACCGGACAGATATGGAGTGGAAAGAGGAAAAGAACACTTTTCACAACCAGATGAAAGGAGGTGCGATGAATGAAACCATCTGATTTTCAACGAACAGTTCAGTGTCAGTTTGAAGCCAAGCTGAAGGCTGTTACCAAAGGAATTGTTCGCAACTATAAACGAGAACTGAGACGCAGGCAGAACAAGGAAGTTTCCTTTTCTGAACTGCCGGATATCGTGATTGAAAATCTGGCATCTTATGTTCCTTATGAGAGTGAAGCTGCCGTCTTTGAGGTATGCGGCACACAAATCCGGGTGATGGATAGCGAACTGGCAGAAGCCCTGATGGTACTGCCGGAAAGTGAACGCCGAATTCTGCTGATGTATTACTTCATCGGATTGAGCGGATACAGAAATCGGGAAACTGCTGGAACTGAACCGTACCACATCCTATCGCTCCCGTATGTCATCACTCGAGAAAATCCGAAAGAAGCTACAGGAGGTGGAGCCATGAAGAAACACTATCCATCTTTTTATGTGATTTCCACGGCAGTGGACGGAAATCTGGATTCCATTGAGCGGATTCTGCACTTTTATGATAGCTATATATCAAAGTGCTGTCTTCGTCCTTATTATGACAGATATGGAAATGTCTGCATTGTAGTAGATATGGAACTTAAGGGAAGAATCCGGGAAGCGATTATCCAGATGATTTATGAATTTGAGCTGGAAAAGCCAAAGTAACTAACAGAAACGAGCATCATCCTCTTTCCTGCTCTTCTGGAATCAAAAAATACTGTTCTTTGAAAACTGAATAAAGCGGTCAGATACGTTGCGGTAAGAAATGAGCGGATGGACTGATACGCCATGACCTTTCAGAAATGACAGCGAGCGATTGATGCCAGCATTCCATAAATCATCAATGGCAAGATGATTGCCAAGACTTTCCTATCGACATAATGATACTCCCGTACAGTCACAGTCCGAGCGTTGAAGCACAGAGAAATGTGTGAGCCGTCGCAGGCAATGAATACGGCTGCATGAGAACCATGCAGGGGTGAGATTCCCGTGAGCCATGCCAAGG
>DATCYL010000291.1:0-3110 GCA_036570305.1 Lachnospiraceae bacterium | reverse complement strand
ATGGTCAGTGGAACGGAATTGTAAATAATATTATAACATGAGTGACAAATACATTTCACTAGAAACTTTTTCTGATAACGATCTGTTAAGTAAAGTTCCTCTCCCTTTTTATTACAACGATCAAAATTTTTATTAACACATTGGGCACTAATCATAAGCGGAATATAACCATAGACGACTACTTCACTTTTTTTATTCTGCCGTTTGTAAAGTTCTTTTGCATTTAATTCATAGGGTGCCGTAAGTCTCTTGCAACCCAAGCGCTCATACTCGGCTATGGCATAGTCGTTCATACTGTATAAGTTATAGTCTAAAACTGATAATTCTTCCACTCCCATTTCTTTCATCTTTTGATAAGTATCCAAATTTCTTACCAAAAATCCCGATAATCCGGCTTCTACCCATTCTTTTACAAAAGCAAAATAATCAGTTGCCTTATTTTGTCCTCTTATCATATAAGGATAACTAATATAGCACTCCTTTCCTTCTTGACTACACTGGTGAATATAGGCAAGAGGATTTTCCTTATTCCATTTTCCAAGGTAATCCAAAAAAAGTCCCAAATCCAAATAAATCCCATTAATCCATGGATAGGAAAGGGCAAGTTCAAACTGTTCTTTTGTAGATACCTCTACAAAAATAGTTTCTCTTTTACCTTTGCCAACCTTAGCCGCCTCTAGGAAATTTTCTGTTTCTCTTTTTGGTGCTTTTCTTCGATAAGGTGCCAGTATAGCCTCCTTTATAGCCTCAACTGCCTCTCTTCTAAGCGCATTTAATTGCCCCATGGATAGAAATATATCCTCATCCATAATCAACTCAAGATTTTCCAGATAAAAATCGCTGCCACCCAGCTGTCCCATTTTCTTTTCTACCTGTTCCCTATCAAGAGGTCTACTCTTTGCCTTTGTAACTTCTTCTTTTTCTATAGTCACAGTAACATTACCACAGATAGCGGTAATAGCAGCAGGACTTTTACTTTTTAAGGATACATAAAAGGAGAGAGGAATAAGGCTTTCCCAATCCAAGTATTTCTCTTTTAATCCTTTAAAGATTTCCTCGTTTCTCTTCTTTTTATTCTTTTTTTGATTTTCTCTGGCAATCATATCTGCCCCGTTATAGTCCTCAAAATAGCCGGTATGAAAACCGTCGCGATTATAGATATCATAAAGCATCTGCAAATCTTTGGGGTCAAATTTCAATTTTTCTTGATGAACTTCATATAAGTCCAGATATTTTCTATAAATACTAACTACACCTGCGGTGTATTCAGCCTTTTTCATACGTCCTTCAATTTTTAAGGAATAAACACCCGCTCTTAGTATGGCAGGAAGAATTTCCAAGGTATTTATATCCTTGGCACTTAAGGCATATTCTCCCTCTTTTGAGGATATGGTCTCTCCACTTTTTGAGACTTTATAAGGCATTCTGCAAGGTTGGGCACATCTCCCCCGATTTCCGCTTCTTCCGCCCAGCATACTGCTAAAAAGACATTCTCCGGAATAACAATAACAAAGTGCCCCATGCACAAAACTTTCTATCTCTATATCCACCGCTTTATGAATCTCTTCTATTTCACGCAAATTTAACTCTCTGGCAGTTACGATACGGGACGCCCCCATATCTTTTAAAAGCCTTGCACTGGATACCCCTGTCACTGCCATTTGGGTACTGGCATGCAAATCTATCTCGGGAAAATTTTTCTTTATAAAAGAAAAAACACCCAAGTCCTGAACAATAAAAGCATCAATACCCGCCTCATAAAAAGGCAATAAATAATCGTAAAGTTCTTTTTTTATTTCTTCGTTTTTTAAAAGTGTATTCACAGTCAAATACACCTGCTTCCCTCTTAAATGCGCGTACTCAATCCCCTCTATTAAACCTGCCATATCCGGATTATCCGCCATAGCTCTGGCTCCAAATTTTTCGCCTCCTATATAAACCGCATCCGCTCCGGCTCTAATAGCTGCCTTTAGGCTAAGCAGGGAGCCTGCCGGTGCCAATAATTCTCTATTCATTCTACTCTCCTCATCTTTCCTAATAAAAAGAGAGATTACCCAAAAGCAATCTCCCATTTTCAGAGGTCTCTCCTCTTAATTACATATTTTTCATATCCATGCGAAGTTGCGCAGTGTTATTTTTTGCACTTTCTCTCTTGCTTCTCTCCAATTCCTTTTGTGTGTTTTCCAACTGCACTTTCAAATTAATCAGCTCATCTTTTAACTCATACATTTCTCTATCTTTAATTTGCAAATCTTCTTCTAAGATTTCTGCCTGTTTTTTAGCTTTAAAATAATCATCCGCGATATTTAAACTAAGCAAATGATTTTTAGTATCTACAGGCAAACGACGGTATCCCGACATAGTCTCCAACTCACGGATTTTGCCTGTTAAATATGCCGCCACCCTCTGTAAATATTCTTCACTTTCATATCCACTGATGGTAACAGCTTTTTCCCCTATATAAACCTTAATTTGGTTTTTTGTAGACATACTCCGCCCTCCTATAGATTATCCTTATCTTTATTATAAACAAATTTCAAAAAAAGACAACGAAAACTTCCCTTAAGGTAGCCTATGTCTTTCTACTTTTTTATCTTTATAGCCTTAAAATCTAATTATTCGGCATAGATATATGCAGATGGCGGTAAGTTTTTTCTGTAACTACTCGCCCTCTCGGTGTTCTGGTAATAAAGCCATGTTGAATCAGGAAAGGTTCATACACCTCTTCAATGGTTCCTCCATCTTCCCCAATAGATGCCGCCAGTGTATCCAACCCAACCGGTCCCCCTTGAAACAAAGAAATCATAGTTGTCAAAATCTTTCTATCCAACTGATCCAACCCATAAGCATCTACTTCTAATAAATCGCAGGCAATGCCGGCAACTTCTTTTGTAATATGCCCATCGTAGCGTACCTCAGCAAAATCCCTGACTCTTTTTAAAAGTCTATTGGCAATTCTCGGTGTCCCTCTGGATCGCTTTGCCAACATTTTTGCCCCCTCTTCATCAAGAGCGACCCCCAAAACATTTGCAGAACGACTGATTATTGTCATCAATTCTTCCTCTGAATAATACTCCAAATGGTGAATAACACCAAATCTATCCCTCAGC
>DATCYL010000290.1:0-4751 GCA_036570305.1 Lachnospiraceae bacterium | reverse complement strand
CAGCGCCTGTGCAAACGGTAAATGGTGTAAAATCTTCTTTTAAAACAAGGAGTCATTATGGAGATTATCAGTTAAATATTATAGATCAGGGATTTTTTGATTCTACCCAGATCGTTTATGGTGTAGTAGTAAACACGAAAGATGGAAAAGGCTATGGTATGCGCCATGTAGAAAATATTTGGAGGAAATCTGAACTTGGCTGGGGTGCCGGCTTTACAAAAATGGCACATGGAAGTCCGATTGCAGACAGTCCTTACAGTGCAATGATGGGAAAGACCATCAGTAGTGTTACCTACTATACGGAAGATGGAGTCTTTGACTTAGATATCGATGATGTTTATGTAGCGGTAAAAACCGGGGCAAGTGCAAAAGTAGAAAATGCAAAAGCCGGAAGTGGAAGTACAAGATTTGAGATAAAAGATTTACCGGCAGATTTTGTGGCAGTTTATGAAGTGGCGGGGCTTGATGCTAAGATAGAGAATAATACTATTCAATATACGAATGCGGAGCTTGGAGCCTATGAGCTTGAAGTTTCGGACAAAAATAAAAAGTATGATAGCATTTTGGCAAGTTTTGTCTTAGAGGGGGATAATCCGGCAGAATACAAGCAGGAGAAACAGGCATTGTCTGCAAAAGAAGGATTTAAACAGGAAGACTTAGAGAAATACATCAAGGCAATTTCCAAAGTGAAGGTAGCGGAAAAGACTTATGGGGCAGCCGGGCGAGGTGCGATACAAATAGTAAAAGCGGATGGAAGCATTGACCTTGCGAGCAAACCGTTTGCAGATAATAAAGAAAGTTATGATATAACTATTATGGCAGTGGGGTATCCGGACTTGACATTTACTTTGCGAAGCGTGAAAAATCAAGCAAGTTATACGCTTGTAAAGAGTCAATCACCGACCGATGGTAGTGTTATTTTAGAAAATCTGACGGGAAATACTGCTTCTGAGGATGGAAGTCTTCTTTTTGCCTTTGATGCTCCTTTTGCAGAGTATAGATCAATAAAACTGGAGAAAGAAGGAAAAGGTTTCCTTACTCTTGCAGATACGGACTACACGGTAACTGAGGGAAGTACAGTTGTTACCTTAAAACCTGCTTTTGTATCTACACTTTCGGATGGGACGTATACACTTACGACAGAATTTGTGAATGGACAAAGTGTGGGTGTCAAATTTACAGTAGCAAAGAAAGTAAACGAAGAACAGAAAGAGAAAATACCAAGTCCAAATACCAATCCTGATAATGGAAATGACAAATCGGGGAATAGTCCTAATCATCCGGATAGTAAGCTCGGAAAGACAGATACAAAGGATGGGGGAAAAACAGTAGAGCCAAAAACAGGAGATACTGCTAAAAACACAGGTATAAATAAAGGAAAAACTGTTTTAGAAGCAGGAAATAAGACGGCAAAAAATAGCGGTGCGGACAAAGCAAATAAAACTTCATCAACAAAAGCGGCAAAGACAGGGGATGAGGGACCTTTTGCGGTATTGGCTCTCCTTGGGATTTCTTTTGTGGGATTTGTAAGCGGATTAAAAAGAAGACTTTTGAGATAAAAAATTGAGAAGATAATGATACAGATAATAAAAATGTCGACAGAAAATTCTGTCGGCATTTTTGTGTGAATCTCTATGGAGCCCTTGCGTTTACTCTCTTAGAAAGCTATGGTATAATGAAAGCACTTCTAATGTTAAGGGGAAGAATATGAGTAGAGAAAAAAATAAAAACAGGATAAATACAAGGGTAGAACAAAAAAATGCCTATAAAAGTAGACTAAAAAAACAAAAAAACAAGATTGCATTGTTGATTGTGGTGGTGCTTTTGGCGGTAATATTTATCGGGGGCAAGATGTATCTGGATTACCGACATTATCATAGTTATAAGATAGGGGGAAAGGTAGAAAAGCAGGATGCCTCTGCTACCCGCTATGAATATATGGGGGAAGATATTTTTCGTTATAGCGCTAACGGGGCATCTTTAATGGATGTGGAGGGAAATTCCCTGTGGAATCAAACGTTTTCTATGGAGGATCCGCAACTTTCTATGACGGATAACGCGGCTGCGGTTTATGAAAAACAGGGAAACCAAATTTATCTTTTTGATAAAGAGAAAATGACAGGCAGTATTAGTACGCAACAGCCTATTTTAAAAGCAAGGGTATCGGCAGCAGGTACTTTAGGAGCAATCTTGCAGGATGGAGAAACCACCTGGGTGAATTTTTATAATCCTAACGGAAAGCTGCTTGCTTCAGGAAAAACACGTGTGGATAATCCGGGGTATCCGGTAGACTTATCGATTTCCGAGGATGGATTAATGATTATGGTGTCTTACCTTTTTGTAGAGGGTGGAGAGACGACCAGTTATGTTGCCTTTTATAATTTAGGAGAAGACGGGCAGGATAAAATCGATAATATCGTCAGCGGTTATAAATACAAGGGAAAGATTGTTCCTGAAGTATCCTATATGGAAAAAGATTTGGCATTGGCATTTAAAGAGGACGGATTTGTCGTTTTTACGGGTAAAAAAAGTCCTAAGGAAGTGACAAAGGTAAAAATAAAAGAAGAGATTGTCAGTACTTTCCATGATAAAAATTATGTTGGTTTTGTCACAAGAAATACGTCGGGAGAGGAGAAGTTTTCCTTATCACTTTATAGCACGAGGGGAAAGAAGATTTTTGAAAAATCATTTAATATTCCCTATGATACAGTCAAAATAAGTAAGGGTGAGATTCTTATGCAAAATGGAAGGCAGTTATGTATTTATTCTTCCAAAGGTGTGGAGCGATATAATGGAACCATACAGGAAGGTAATTTATCGAATGCTTTTAAACTGAGTTATAACCGCTATCTGCTTGTTTTGGACGATGGATATTATACAATAAAATTAAAATAGGACGAGGTAGAGATGAAAGAATTAAACCTGGATAACTGGTTGCTTATAATTGTTTTAATTTTTTTGCTGTTTACAACATTAAACGGATATAGAAGAGGACTTTTGCGTTCTGCATTTTCTATGGTGTCTCTGGTAATTGTTATGGTCTTTGTTTCTTTTGCCAGCCCTTATGTGGGCGCTTATGTAAAAGAACATACGCCTATCTATCAGGGGATTGAGGATAAGTGTAAAGAATGGGTGGATAATAAAATAAAAGAAGAGTTTTTTCAAGAGGCAGAGCGAACTGAAAACAAAGAGGAAGTGGCACAAAACCAACTGGAGTCAGAGATTAGTACGGGTGAGCAGATGAGCCTTATTGATACATTAAAAATTCCGGAAGTTTTAAAAATGAGTTTGTCTGAAAATAATAACAAGGAAGTTTATAAAGCTTTGGGAGTAGATGGCTTTTCTTCCTATATAGCCGCTTACATGGCGTCAGGTGTAGTTAATGTAGGTTCCTATCTTTTGGTATTTTTCTTTACGGGACTAATACTAAAGCTGATTATTTATGTTTTGGATATTGTGGCAAGAATGCCGGTGCTTAGAGGGATTAATCGGTTTGGCGGCTTGTTTTTGGGTGCCGGCCAGGGTCTTTTGGTAGTTTGGATCGGTTTTTTGATTGTTACTTTGATTTATACAACTCCTATAGGGCAAACCTTAATGAAACAGATACATGACAGTGAAATTTTAAGTTATCTATATAATCATAATTATTTGTTGAATATTATTACAAAGATATTTTAAGGCGAAGATTTAAGGAAATTATTTGACAAAACTAATTGCTTACAATATGCTTAAGAAAAGTTATAGGAAAAGATAGTGAAGTGAAAGATAGAAATATATAATAGGAGGATAAAAATGAAGATTGTGTATGCATCAAGGAAGGGAAATGTCGAGGCTTTAGTTGGAAAATTTGACTTTGAAGATGTTTTAAAATTGAAAGACGGTGATGAGGTAGTCAATGAAGATTTTGTTATTTTCTTCTATAATGACGGTCGTGGTGATATGCCGAAGCTTGTAGAACGCTTTTTGGATAATAATCATGTCTATTTAAGGGGAATTGTAGGAAGCGGAAGCATGCAGTATCATGCAGATACCTTTAATTACGGAGCTATTAAGGCATCTAAAAAATATAATGTCCCACTTTTAGGACAGGTAGACGGTCAGGGAAATAAATATGATGTAACAGAGATTAGAGGAAAGTTAAAGGCGTTGGAGTAAAAGGGTGTAAGTGGAGAAAGTGAAAGTTTAAAACATTGTAAAGGATTCGTTTAGGAGGAAAACAATGAAAGTTTTAAATTTTGGTTCTTTAAATCTTGATTATGTTTATAGTGTAGATCATATGGTTATGGTGGGCGAAACCCAGTCATCTTCCAATATGCAGGTTTTTTGTGGCGGTAAGGGGCTTAATCAGTCTATAGCTTTGGCAAAAGCGGGGGTATGTGTTTACCATGCCGGGTTAATAGGGAATGAGGGAGACGTTTTGTTGGAGGTTTGTAAAGAAGCAAATGTCCATACAGAATTTATCAGAAGAGTGGATGAAAAATCCGGACATACTATTATACAGGTGGATAAAACAGGGCAAAATTGTATTTTGTTGTATGGGGGTGCGAATCAATGTATAACAAAAGAGTTTGTAGATGAGGTTTTGTCGACATTTTCAGCGGGAGATATACTATTGCTACAAAATGAAATAAACATGCTACCTTACATTATTGATTGCGCATATCAAAAAGGACTGCGAATTATTATGAATCCATCTCCTTTTAATGAAAAGTTAAGAGAATGTGATTTGAATAAAATTGCTATGTTTTTAA
>DATCYL010000289.1:0-3593 GCA_036570305.1 Lachnospiraceae bacterium | reverse complement strand
TAATCATCAAAATACTTGGAGGAATTACAGAGGCAAGCATAGAACCTGATAAATTAATAGCTGTTGCATAATCTCTAGGATACCCCTTTTTGCTAAGAGCATTGATACTCATCTTTCCAATAGATGCAATCGCTGCTACAGAAGAACCTGACATTCCTGCAAAAATCATATTTACAACAACGGATACATGTCCTAAACCACCATAAATCCATCCTACCATTGCCTCTGCCAAATTGTAAATTTTATCAGCAATTCCACCTTCATCCATGAGAGAACCACATAAAATAAAGAGGGGCACTGCCACCATAATAAAACTGTTCATAGATGTAAACATAGACTGTGCCGCCATGGACAAAGGCAAATCAGACATGGTCACAATCGTAATTACCGATGCAGCTCCCAAGGATACCGCGATAGGCACTCCTAAAAACATAAATACCATAAATAAGATTAATAAAACCAAACTCATACTCATATGACTCACCCCTGTTCCAGCGCCTTGGCTTTTTCTGTTTCTTTATCTCCAATCGCAATCTTTTTACGATACTCCAAAAAGCTTTGCAATACACCAATGCAACCTAAAACTCCGGCAATTGGCTGACAGATACCTATAATCCACATAGGGATTAAGAGGGCTGTTCCCTTCTCATTTAACATAATCTGTTGATTTACCACTTCAATACCAAATACAATCATGAAGATAAAAAATCCCACAACAACGACTGCATATAAAATTTCACTCATCTTTTTTATCCACTTGGGACTTAACTGTAAAAGCAAAGTGACTCTTGATGATTCTGCCATATTAAATCCGGAGGCCAATGCAACAAACATCATCCACAAGAATAAATATCGGCTGGTTTCTTCTGTCCAAGGAACCGGATGTCCGGAAAGTCTTCCTATAATCTGTAGTAAAATAGTAATTACCATACCCACAACTAAAATAGTCAGAGCAATATTTTCCACTTGATTTAATCCTTTAAAAAGCTTTGAAAGCCCTGCATTTTTTCGCTCCATAGTAAAATTCCTCCAGTTATAATATATGAGAGGTTTCCCTCTCATATATACTACTATTTATCTGCTTTTCCACAAAACTCTGCGGTTGCATCAAATAACTTGTCATCTTTAATTAACCCTTTAAACTTATCATAGCAAGACTTAGAAACCTCAATAAATTGATTTCTTCCGGCTTCATCTATTTCGTTATATTCCATACCATTTTTCAAAAGTGTATCCAGTGCATTTTTATCTTCTTTTTCCATGAATTCTACATTCCACTGCTGCACTTCTTCTCCGGCTTTTAAAATTGCTTTTTGTTGTTTTTCAGATAACTTATCAAACAATTTGCTGTTAATACCTACCAACCACGCATCAGCCATGTGATTTGTTCCTGAAATATATTTCTGAACCTCATAAAACTTATTGGAATAAGGAACATCCACAGGATTTTCCTGTCCATCCAAAGTATTTAACTGTAGTGCATTGTAAACTTCACTAAAATTCATCGGTGTTGTTACGGCACCGCAAGCTGAGAAAAACTCTACATACAAAGAATTGTTTGGAACCCTTAAAACCATACCATTTAAATCTGCCGGTGTTGCCACAGCTTTCTTTGAATTTGTAACCTTACGGAAAGATCTTGTCCAGCTTCCTGCTGTTGTAATTCCCATGTCAGATACTCTTCCCATTAGCTCTTTTCCGGTCTCACTGTTTAAATAATCCAAAAGTTGTTTTTGATCATCAAACATATAAGGAACAGAAATCACATTATAACCCGGCTCAAAACTTGCATACACACTGGTTGCCAAGATAAGCATCTGTAAGGAACCTGCGGACAACTGTTTAATACCTGCCGCTGTGTCTCCTCCATATAATGAACCGTTTCCTGATACTGTAAACTCTAAACTTCCCTCTGAATACTCATTAGCTCTCTTTGCAAACTCTTCTGCTGCCTGATAAATATAAGAGGCTTCCGGATCCGGAACAGCAATTGTTATTTTTGTTGCCTTTTCTCCCTTTGTCTCTGTAGAGGATGACTTGCTTCCACATCCGATAAAGCTTGTTGCCACTAAGGTCATAGCCACTAAGGCTGCTAATATTCTTTTTTTCATACCCTTGTTCTCCTTATTCTAAATTACTTCCTATCTTATACAAATCCTTAATTCTCGGATATAAACTCGTATATACCTGATAACGTTTTTCATAGACATCTTCGTGCTCTTTGCTACTTACTACTTTTTTGAAAATTTTCTTGTCTACTTTTGCTGAAGCCTCATAGACATCTTTAAAAATCCCTACTCCGACCCCTGCCAGCAAAGCAGCTCCAATAGGTGCCATATCATTCATATCCAATATCAATATATCTTTCCCGGTAATGTCTGCCTTTATCTGCGCCCATAATTCACTCTTCGCACCTCCTCCTATAGAGGTAAATGAAGTAATCTTCTTGCCGGTTACTTCCTCTGCAATCTCAGCAAGCTGTCGTAGACCGTATCCGCACCCTTCCATAATGGCACGATTCATATCTTTTCTTTTAGTTTGCAAAGATAAGCCAAAGAAAACTCCTCTTGCATAAGGATCCCATATAGGACTTCTCTCCCCCAGCATATAAGGCAAAAACACCAAACCGTCACTACCCGGATTAGACTTTTCTGCTTCTTCATTCATCAGTTCAAAAGCAGTCTTGTGGCATCCCATGGATTCTTCACACAAATCTCTGCAAAATCCATCTCTAAACCACTGATAGGAAGCTCCCGTATGAGAAAGCGCCCCCTGATAAATCCATGTTCCCTCCACCACATGGCAACGATTAATAAAGCTCTTTGAAAACTTAGGCTTATCTACACAAATCGTTAAAACATTGGTGGTTCCTACAGATTCACATACATCTCCGGCCTTTGTTACTCCTGCAGCAAAAGTTGCGCAAGCTGTATCTCCTCCTCCAATAATAATTGGAGTGTCTTTAGGGATTCCCATCTCTATCAATTCTTCATTTATCAACTTGCCCACCACATAAGTGGAGGGACGCAGGGGAGGCAACTTTTTCTTATCAATTCCCACTTTCTCACACAACTCATCTGACCAGCGATAACCGCCACTTGTTTCAAAAAGACCTGTATAAGAAGCATTAGAATAGTCGATAGCAAATTCCCCCGACATTTTATATGCCATTAAAGTATTAATATGCCCAAAATACTTGGTTTTTTCATATTCTTCTGGCATGTTTTTCTTAATCCAAAGCATGGAGGTTCCCGATATTGCTCCCGCCATTGCTGTATTGGCAGTCAGTTCAAATAGCCTGTCCACCCCAACCTTTTCCTTTATCTCTTCCGCCTCTTTCGTACTTCTGCGGTCGGAATAAATAATGGGATCCACCAAAATCTCTCCATCACTACCGATTGCAACCAAGCCCGGACACAAACTGGAAATGCTGATACCTTTAATTTTTGCAGGATCAATTTGTTTTCCTTGAATTAAAAGTTTTAAGCACTTACAGTAGGAATTCCACATATCTACTGTATCTATCTGTGCACAATCCTGATTCTCCCTAATCATCCGGTAAGAACTACTGGCAAGTCCCAATACTTTGAGAT
>DATCYL010000288.1:0-16531 GCA_036570305.1 Lachnospiraceae bacterium | reverse complement strand
GAGGTACCATAGCAATCTGTGCTGCAAATTCAGCAACAGCTTCAAAAGCTTCGGGGGATGTTGTATCGTGCCCCATGATTTCAGCCGTGTTGCTGCGCCAGATATTATTGGCAAAATGGATTGCCAGATATTTTTCGGGGCGTTTTGTATAGTCACGGAAAGCAGATGGAACCATACTGGATGAATTAGTCGCCACAATAGTATGGGCAGGTAATAGGTCGGCAAGTTTGCTGTAGAAGGCAATCTTATCCTGGGGATTTTCTGCCATGGATTCGATTACGAGGTCAGCATCAGAAACAGCCTTTGCCATATCTACCTCCAACCGAAGATTTTTATAAGCATCCTCCGCCTTTTGAATCAACTCATCAATTTTCTCAATGGTCAGATTTTGAGGGTCAGTAATAAGCCCTCTGGAATAAGACGCATTAGGATTTCCAAGCGTGGATTTTGCTGCATTAAGTTCAGCAAGATAAATACTGTGAAGACGGTCTAATTTAGGTTGTGTGCGGGTGATAGATTCCTCACTGCGAAGCCAAATTGTGGTTTGAAACCCACGAAATGCTGTCTGATAGGCAATCTGGCTGCCGAGAACTCCACCGCCGGCAACTACTACATTTTTAAAAGCCATAATCAATTCCTCCTTTATTAATAAAACGATATTAGTTGTGTACAATCTAACATGAAAAAATTAAAAAGTCAAGAAAAATAAAAAGAATCATTATTGATTAGATATATGATACTAATCAATAATGATTCTTTTTAAAGGTTTTAGAATATCTGTCTATGAATCCGGCATAGCAGTAGCTCGAGCTATAACACGTGGGGGGACTACGCAGTGCGTGAGGCTTAGTTTCTTTTCCGGAGCTTGTTTTTTTTGAGCAATCAACTTTGCCATAAGCTCCATGGAAGTAGCTGCAATCTTATCTATCTGCTGGGCAACGGTGCTGGTTGGTATAACTGCTTGTTCAGAGATAGGAGACCCGTCAAAACCAACAATTTTAAAGTCTTTTGGAAGTTCTTTGTATTCCTGGATAATATAATTTAAAAAAATATTTGCCGCAGTATCATTACTAAAGAAAAACCCCTTGGTTTTTCCCTGAAACTTTGGCAGGTAGTTTTCAGAAAAGATGCGGACAGCTTTTTGCATATCGCTGTAACTGTTTCCAAAATCCCGGCTGTAAGTATAGTATTCTAAGTCTTTTTCCTTACAGGTATTAACAAAACCGTCGTATCGTTTAAGGGCCGGAATTGTTTTTTTGTAGGCATCGTCGGGAACAGTGTTAATAAAGAAAAATGTATCACAGTTACATTGTTCTAAAAGCTCTACGGCTTGAACTCCGCCCAAATAATTGTCGGTATTGACAGAGGAGGTGTAGACATCTTCTCTCTCGATAGTAATAATGGGGATATTTAATCTGGCAAGTTCTTTAGAAGAAACTGTGTGGCTAAGGACAATCAGCCCTTCAATGTTGTAGGATAAAAGTTCTTGTATATAGGTTTTTTCCGTTTCTGCATGGTCACTCCCTGCGAAAACAAAAAATTTGTAGCCATACTGTTCATAGCTGTGTACAAATTGATTGAGCATCTCGGCATAGTAGTGCAGATAAAGGTTAGGGACAATCAGCCCTAAAATTTCTGTTTTTCCGTTTGCTAAAATCCTGGCAACTTTATTTTCCTGATAATTTAGCTCTTTAAGTGCCTTGGATATGATTTTTTTGTTTTCAGGGGTGAGGCTGTCCGGACGATTAAAATATCTGGAAATCGTAGTTTTTGAGAAATTAGTATAGTCCGCTATATCTTGAAAAGTAGGTTTTTTATTCATTTTTGGTCAACTCCTAAATTTTTTATTCCACCTAAGAAGTCTCTGCTAAGAGACAGTCTTGTAATTATATCCCCCTTAATGACAGTCAAATCTATGGCAAATGAATCTATAAGTAGAGTAGCAGAGAAAAGAAGACAAGTAATTATGTAAAATAGACAAAAATATATAGACGAATTTTGCAATAATGACGAAAATAAGGAATGCCATTGACAGAGGATACAAAGTTCATTATCATACAAGTAAAGTAACCGGTTACTTTAGCGGAAAAAAGTATCCGGGGAATGGAAACATGTAGTAAAGCAAATATACCCAAGGAGGATATTATGAGAAAAGGAACGAAAAAAGTCGTTACAGGTGCGGTAACCGCAGTTGTTGCAGCCGGATTACTTGCCGGATGCGGTTCATCAGCAGGAAAATCAGGAGATTCTGCAAAATCAGGCGGATCAGATACTATTACCATTTTTAACTCAAAAATGGAAATTCAGGAACAGATGGAAAAAATGGCAGAAGACTACTCTAAAGAAAAAGGAGTAAAGGTAGAAGTTTATTATTCCAGCGATACAGTTTCTGCACATTTGGCAACAAGATATGCATCCAATGAGCCATATACTATTTCCATGGTAGATGCAAAAGATATTTATTCTTTGGCAGCAGAGCATGCGATTGATTTAAGTGATCAGGATTGGATTGAAAATACAGAGCAGGAAATTGCTATTGATGGTAAAGTATACGGATTTCCGGTTTGTATAGAGGCAAGAGGTCTTATCTATAATGCAGACGCTATTAAAAAAGCAACTGGAAAAGAGTTTGATCCTTCAGCAATTAAAACAACAGATGATTTTAAGGCTTTAATTGAAGAGTTGAAAAAGGGTGGTATGGAAACACCTGTAGGTGTTATGAAAGAAGATTGGTCACTTGCGGCTCATTATCTTCCACAGGTATACGAAGAGCAGAAAGATCCGGAAGCTTTTGTTCAGTCTTTATACAAGGGAGAGGCAAAACTTGCTGAAAATGCAAAATGGACTTCTTTAATGGATACCTTTGATGTTTTAAAAGAGAATAACTACGCAAAAGATGCTGCAATTTCAGCGGAGCGTGAAGTAACAGAGCAAAAACTTGCAGAGGGCGAAATTGCATTTATGTTTGGCGGAAACTGGGATTGGTCAGTAATCAATGCTTATGAGTATTCAGAGAATATGGGTATGATGCCGATTCCGCAAAACACAGATGATGGAAGCAATGAAAAACTTGTTGGTGGCGGTTCTAAGTACCTTTTCATTGATTCTTCTGAAAATACTTCCGAAGAACAGCAAAAAGCTGCTAAAGATTTCTTAAGCTGGTTAGTAAATGACGAGGCGGGTCAGAAGTTTATAGCTGAAGACTGTGCACTTGTTCCGGCATTTAAAAACAATACTTTAGAAGTAGCGGATCCTCTTGGAAAATCTGTAAAGAAATATGCAGATGCAGGTGAATTAATCGGTAACTACAATTATTTACCGGATGATCACTATTCTGTATTAGGGGCATCTTTCCAGAAGTATCTTGCAGGAGAAACAGACCGTGCGGGACTTGCTAAAGAGATTGAAACTTACTGGTCAACTGTAAAACCGGTTGAACACTAGACTTTAAGACTTAACTGCCGGGATTGGTGTTTTTAAATCCCGGCAGTTTTCACTATTTGGGAGGTAGTTCATGAAAAGGACAACGATGTCTTACAAGACAAAGCAATTCATGATGTTTGCAGGTCCTGCAACGCTCTTGTTTTTGGCAGTTGTAGTAGTGCCCTTTGTATATGGTATTTATTTAACCTTTACAAGTTGGGATGGTATTGCAAGTACAAAGCCATGGGTTGGTCTTGAAAACTATATGGCGGCTTTTAAAGATACTGCTTATTGGCAGGCTTTGGGAAGAACCGCAATTTATTCTGTATTTTCAGTAATACTAATTAATATATTAGCTTTTGTGTTGGCTTATTTTGTAACCGGTGGAATCAAAGGACAAAATTTCTTTAGAGCGGGATTTTTTGTTCCCAACTTAATCGGAGGTATTGTCCTTGGTTATGTGTGGAAGTTTGTTTTTAACCGTGCTTTTGTGGCACTTGGCAGTGCGATAGCGGCGGGAAATGTTCCATCACTTTTATCTACTCCAAGCGGAGCCATGTTTAGTTTGATTTTAGTATCCGTATGGCAGTATGCTGGTTATATGATGTTGATTTATGTTGCGGGCTTTATGAGTGTATCCTCTTCTTTAAAAGAGGCTGCTATGATTGATGGATGTACACCGTCTCAGGCCATGAAAAATGTAACAATTCCTCTTATGAGAGCTTCATTTGTACAATGTTTGTTTTTAAGTATTACAAGATGTTTCGTAGTTTATGATGTGAATTTATCTTTGACTAAGGGAGAACCTTTTAACCAGTCAGTCATGGCTGCAATGCACGTATATAACCAGGCATTTACCTATAAAAATTATGGTCTGGGTCAGGCAGAGGCATTGATTCTCTTCTTCGTATGTGCGGTGATAGGTATCACACAGGTTTATATCGGTAAGAAAGGAGAAGTGGCAGCCTAATGGAAAATGAAAGAGCGGCACGCAAAAAGAAAATAAAGAACGTTATTCTTTGGATTGTTCTTTTGGTTTTATTTGTAGCATTTATTGCACCATTTTTCCTTGTAGTAATTAATGTGTTTAAAACTAAGGGAGATATTACATCAGATCCTTTAGCTTTGATTGGAAGACATGGATTTACTATAGATAATTTCCCTAATGCAATGGAAAAGATGAAGTTTTGGATGGTATTTGGAAACTCTGCCATTATTACTTTTTGTGCAACAGTTTTGACAATTTTAGTATCGGCAATGGCTTCTTTTGTTATTGTTCGTAACCAAAAGTGGAAAGCATCTACAATTTTGTTTTCTGCCATGATTGCCTCCATGGTTATTCCTTTCCAGGTATTGATGGTACCTTTGGTATCGGTTTATGGCGGTATGTTTGGCATGCTAAATCATAGATGGTCTTTGATTTTAATGCATGTAGGTTTTTCAGTATCTATGGCAACCTTTATGTTCCACGGTGCTATTCACACCAACATTCCTTTGGAACTTGAGGAGGCGGCGGAAATTGACGGTTGTTCCAGATGGAAAACTTTTTGGAAGATTGTTTTTCCTTTATTGAAACCAACCATTGCTACAGTAGCTATTATTGATGCTATGGCATTTTGGAATGACTACCTATTGCCGAGTTTGATTCTTACTAAAAAAGAACTTTATACAATTCCGATTGCTACTCAGGCATTCTATGGAACCTACTCTACAGATATAGGACTTGTTATGGCTGCCTTACTATTGGCAATGTTGCCAATCCTTGTTCTTTATATCTTCTTACAGAAGTACATTGTAGAGGGAGTAACTTCCGGTGCAGTTAAAGGATAATGATTCTATAATAAAATAAAGATTTATAAAAGCCTCCCAGGGAGGCTTTTATAAATGAAAATAAGTGGCGTGAAAGGATAAATAGATGATGAATACAAAGAAAATTTGTGCAGACAAAAAATATCTTGCAGTACCGGTTTGGATACAAAATCCGATAAATGCAAAGAGAGAGGATTTACAGATACTAGAGGTGTGGCAGAAAGAAAAATGTCTGTATGAATATTTTCTTCCACCGGTGGATACCGCTAAAGAGAGACCGGACTATTATGCATGGCTTCCTATAAGTGTAGGCGATGACTTGGAGATTAAGACAGAATTATCCAAGCCCTTTTTAGATTTTATCCATACTTCCAAGGAAATGCTTTTGCCACAAAAAGAGCAAGATAGTTTGCATTATACATCACCTTATGGATTTATTAATGACCCGAACGGTTTGATTTATAAAGATGGGATTTACCATTTGTTTTACCAACATAATCCTATGAATAATATTTGGGAAAATATGACTTGGGGACACGCAATTAGTGAGGATTTGCTTCATTTTACTTTTGTGGGAGATGCTCTTTTTCCGGATGAGCGTGGTGTTATGTATTCGGGATGTGCTATTTTAAACGAAAGGGGAGAGTTTGGTCTTCCAAAGGATGCACTGCTTTTCTTTTATACATCTGCCGGTGGAGTGGAGCTAAGAGGACGTACCCATGAGAATGTTTTTACTCAGCGTATGGCATATTCTTTAGATAATGGAAAAACCTTGATAAAATATGAGGATTTTGAAATCCCCCACATTGTGGGAGAAAACAGAGATCCCGATGTGTTTTGGCATGAGGAAAGCCAAGCTTATATTTGCGTCTTATATCTGGATGAGAAAGATTTTGTAATTCTTCGTTCAAAAAACTTAAAAGATTGGGAGGAAAGCCAGCGTCTTAGCCTTCCACCTATGTGGGAGTGCCCGGATTTGATTTGCCTAAAATCAGAAGGCGGGGAAGAAAAGTGGGCATTTTTAAGTGCGGACGGCTTCTATTATATAGGAAGTTTTGATGGCTATAAATTTGAAATTGAAGGGGAAATGAAATCTCTTTATGCAGATAAATATCCATATGCCGCACAAACTTATTCTAATTTGCCGGATGAAAGGGTGATTCAGATTGCCTGGCTTAGAACAGAGGATGAGGGGAAAGTCTATAGGGGAGCAATGGGTGTTGCCAGAGAACTTCGCCTGGCAAAGGATGCAGAGGGCTGGTATATCCATCAAAGTTTCGTAAAGGAAGCTGTAGAAAAGGGCTATGTGAAAGTAATAGATGGTTGTCAGGTAATAAGGGATTATGATTTGACAGAGAAAATCAGTAAGGACGGAAAAACATTATTTGTTGAGATAAGTACAAAAGAGTAGCAGTAAAAAGGCTGTAGATTTATTCCTTCTTATATATAGGAGCTTGCTATATTTTTAAGGAGTTAAATTTATAGCTTTTTTATTTTTTGAAAATATATTGTAAAATAAGCCTAAAAGACCTAAATGCAACTATCAGTTGCTGTATTTCAAAGACAAAATGATGGTCTGAAACTTAAAAAAATGCTATAGTTTGCCCATCAAATAAAGAAAGTGAGGAAAATGCTATGATTCTAGCGGATAAATTAATTATGTTAAGAAAACAAAATGCTTGGTCTCAAGAAGATTTAGCAGAGAAGATGGGGGTGTCCAGACAATCGGTTTCTAAATGGGAGAGTGCAACGTCTATGCCTGATTTGGATAAGATTTTAAAGCTTAGTCAAATTTTTGAAGTAACTACAGATTATCTGTTGAAAGAAGATGAATCTTTGGATATAGAAGTGAATTCTTTGAAAAGATATAGTCAGGAGGGTGGCGAGATTGTGACCTTAGAAAAAGCGAGTGATTATATGGACTTAGTTTATAGGGTGGCGGGAAAAATTGCTTTCGGTGTCAGTCTGTGTGTTTTTTCTCCGGTAGTTTTGCTGGTTTTACTGGGATTTGTAGAGAGAGAAGAAAAATTTTTCGATGAAAATATAGCAACCGGAGTAGGAGTCGGATTACTTTTATTTATTGTTGCCGGAGCTGTCGCACTTTTTATCAGTCAGGGGCTTTTATTAAAAAAATATGAGTATTTAGAAAAAGAAAGTTTCAGCTTGGACTATGGGGTAGAGGGATTAGTAGAGCAAAGAAAAAAAGAGTTTGAGGGCATCAGGATAAAAAATCTGGTGATAGGAGTTGTTTTATGTATTATAGGTGCAATTCCCTTGGTGGTCATATCTACCGTAACAGAAAATGAGGTTTATATTTTCTGGGCAGTGGCACTTTTACTTTTATTAATCTCTTTTGCAGTTTATTTATTTGTTTGGTCAGGTATGATTGAGGGGTCTTATTTGAAGCTTTTGCAAGAGGAGGATTATAGTCCAAAACAGAAAAAAGCAGAAAAAATAATAGAGGATATAGCAGGTATTTATTGGACAATTACGCTTGCTTTGTATTTGGCGGTTAGCTTTATAGGGAAACGTTGGGATATTTCATGGGCTATATTTCCAATAGCAGGGACGCTTTTTGGAACTTTAGCAATTGTCGTAAAAAGTATAATTGGAAAGAAAAAAGAGTGAAAAGACTAGTTTTTTGTTCACGTAAAACTAATTATATAAGAAGAAACAGACAATATTCCAATGAGACAGGGAAATGATTGCAAGCAATAAGAGAGAGTGGTATTATTAGTAATAATTATTCATTTCGCATAAGAGGAGGAAATAAAATGAGCACATTAGTGGCATATTTTAGTGTTGGTGGAAGCACCAGAGAAACAGCAAAAGAGGTAGCAAAGGTAGAGGAAGCGGATTTGTATGAAATCGTTCCTGTAGTACCTTATACAGAAGAAGATCTGGACTGGAAAAATAAAGAATCCAGAACAAGCAAGGAGATGGAAGATACAAACTGTCATCCGGAAATTGCAGGGGAAAAACTGGATATGGATAAGTATGATACCATTTTCTTAGGCTTTCCTATTTGGTGGGAGAGAGAACCGAGTATCGTAGATACTTTCTTGACTTCTTATGATTTTGAGGGCAAGGTCATCTGTCCATTTTGTACTTCCGGTGGAAGCAGCATGAAGTACATCAGCGACCGCATTCGCAATCTTTTAAATAGAAAAGCAATGGTTGTAGAGGGAAGAAGACTTGGAGGAGAATTATCCAAAGAGGATTTGAAACTGTGGAGTGACGGAATCGAAACAAAATAAAACAACTTCTTTAAAAGAAAAAAGGAAACTTAGTTGCCTAGGCAGCTAAGTTTCCTTTTTTATAGATAAGGTTTTCCGGGGATTTCAGGGTAGGAGCCCATAGAAATTAAAAGCTCTAAACCAATCTGTCGTGCTTGTAAAACAGCATCTAAAACAGCACTGGCTTCTCCGCTAATAGCTAAAATAACCTCGTTGGAGTGGCTGGTTTTGCGTGTGGGAGTCATATAGGAAATAATAGAGACAGGGGCTGATTTTAAGGCCTTATCAGCCATCACAAGTCCTATTGCAGCAGGAGAACCGCATAAAAAGCCAAAAGCCTGACCCATAGGAGCATCAAATGCCATAGAAAGAGCCTGCCCGGCATTTGCAGAATAGGCAAATTCTAAGTGTCCCGCCTGGCTGATATAGAGTTCACCGGCATATTTGTTAATAAGCTCTAAAGAAATTTCTACAGCTTTACGAACATCAGATACTGTATCTCCGCCGATAATGATATAGTTCCCGTGTCCTCCCCACCCCTTGGTGTCTCTGGGCAGTTCTATGGAAAGAACTTCTGTATTGGTTGACTTAACGGCTTCATCCACTGCGGTAATCTGACCGGCAGCCCCTGTTCTGGAACTGATAAGACCCAAGCAGGAGTAAGGCTTTGAAAGTTGCATTTCCTCTAAAAGGACCTCGTCTACGCGTGAAATCAAAAGTCCGATGGTGTCTAAGACAGCACCGCCTACATATTCTGTTCTATTGCAATCCATAGAAATTGATTTTACGTCCATAGAGATTCCCTTCCACAGTATCATTAATACTATTTTTAACTGCTTTTAGTATAGGGAAGAAAGCAGGTAAAGTCAACAAAAACAACAAATAATCCAAGCGAAAAATCACATAAAACAACATTTTTAAGCTGGAGAAAAGGAGGAAGTTAAAGCTTTGATTTTGAAAGGCTTTATGCTATAATAACCCCGTATATATCAATCGAGAAGAGAGAAGTGCAATAAGGAGGAAAATCGTTGGACTCGATAGACTATTATAATCAAAATGCAAGTGCTTACTATGATAAAACTGTGCATGTAGATATGGCGAAGATTATGCAACCCTTCATAAATCTACTTCCGGAAAATGCAGAACTTTTGGATATGGGATGCGGTTCGGGGAGAGATACATTAGCTTTGGAAGAGGCTGGATTTTCAGTGACTGCCATGGATGGCGCCATAGAAATGTGTCGTCTGGCGGAAATCTATACAGATAAGGAAATTCTTCATTTAACTTATGAGGAAATGGATTTTTTGAATGTTTTTGACGGTATTTGGGCATGTGCGTCACTGGTACATATTCCTTATAAAAAAATGCCGCAAATACTGGGGAAAATGGTGGATGCGCTTGTAAAGGACGGTCTTATCTATTTATCACTTCGTGAGGGTGAGCGCAGTGGTTGGGATGGACTGAGAGAATATTATGATTATAATGAGGAAGTCCTCTTAAATTTATTGGGAAATATCCCCGGTATTGCAATCGTGGATATATGGAAAACACTTCCTTTAATAGAAGATGATAATCCTGCCATGTGGTGGAATATTATACTAAGAAAGGGATAAGATTGTGAGTTTTACCCATTTACATGTACATACAGAATACAGCTTATTGGATGGCTCCAATAAGATAAAAGAATATGTTTCAAGAGTAAAAGAGCTTGGGATGAACAGTGCAGCCATTACTGACCATGGGGTTATGTTTGGGTGCATTGATTTTTATAAAGCGGCAAAAGAGGCTGGTATTAAACCGATTTTGGGATGTGAGGTGTATGTGGCACCCGGCTCCCGATTTGATAAGGAAGCAGTCAATAAAAATCAGGAAGACAGATATTATCATCTGGTTTTGCTTGCAGAAAATAATAAAGGCTATGAAAATCTTATGAAAATTGTATCCGCAGGATTTGTGGACGGTTTTTATTACAAACCTCGTGTGGATATGGAAATACTGTCTCGCTATCATGAGGGGATTATTGCGCTTTCTGCCTGTTTGGCGGGAGAGGTGCAAAAGTATATAGGCAGAGGTCTCTATGAGGAGGCAAAGGCTGCGGCACTTCGCTATGAGGACACTTTCGGCAAGAACAATTTCTTTTTGGAATTGCAAGACCATGGTCTTATAGAACAGCAAACCTGCAACCAATATTTAATGCGGCTTAGCAAAGAAACAGGCATTCCGCTGGTTTGCACTAACGATGTTCACTATACTTACGAAGAGGATGCGGTGTCGCATGATGTATTGCTTTGTATCCAAACCAATAAAAAGGTGACGGATGAAAATCGTATGCGCTATGAGGGTGGACAATTTTATGTCAAATCTCCCGAGCAGATGGCAAAAATCTTCCCTTATGCTCCCGAGGCTTTGGAAAATACGCAAAAAATTGCAGATCGCTGCAACGTGGAAATAACCTTTGGAGAGACAAAACTTCCAAAGTTTGATGTTCCTGCGGGATATACAGCATGGGAATATCTAAATTATTTATGTAAAGAGGGTCTAAAAGACCTCTATGAAGATGTAAGTCCTGAATTGGAAGAACGATTGGACTATGAGCTTGAAACCATTCGTACCATGGGTTATGTGGATTATTTTTTGATTGTATGGGATTTTATTCGTTATGCAAGAGAAAATAATATTATGGTAGGTCCGGGAAGGGGGTCAGCTGCGGGAAGTCTGGTTTCCTACACATTGGGAATTACAAGACTTGATCCTATCCGTTATAATCTCCTCTTTGAGCGCTTTTTAAATCCGGAACGTGTCACTATGCCCGATATCGATATTGATTTTTGCTATGAAAGACGTCAGGAAGTTATTAACTATGTGGTGCAAAAGTATGGTAAAGACAGAGTAGTACAGATTGTGACCTTTGGAACTATGGCGGCAAAAGGGGTTATTAGAGATGTGGGAAGGGCTTTGGACTTGCCTTACAGTACCTGCGACCAGGTAGCCAAAATGATTCCTAACGAGTTAAATATTACCATAGAAAAAGCCTTGGCTATGAATCAGGAGTTAAAGACACTCTATGAAGAAAATGGACAGATAAAAGAATTGATTGATATGGCAAAGCGTTTGGAAGGTCTGCCAAGGCATACTTCCATGCATGCGGCAGGTGTGGTTATCAGTCAAAAAGCGGTCAATGAGTATGTTCCCTTATCCAGGGCATCTGACGGTTCTATTACTACCCAGTATACCATGACTACCTTGGAGGAGCTGGGGCTTTTAAAGATGGACTTTTTGGGACTTAGAACCTTGACGGTTATTCAAAATGCCATAAAATTGGCAGAAAAGAGTCAAGGCGCAGTTATCGATTTGGATACCATAGATTATGATGACCAAAAAGTTTTGGATATGATAGGACAATCAAAAACAGAGGGCGTTTTCCAGTTGGAAAGTGCGGGGATGAAGAGCTTTATGAAGGAGTTAAAACCTCAAAGCTTAGAGGATATTATTGCAGGTATTTCTCTATATCGTCCGGGTCCTATGGATTTTATTCCACAGTATATTCGAGGGAAAAACCATCCTGAGGATGTTGTTTATGACTGCCCGCCCATGCAACCGATTTTAGAGGCAACTTACGGATGTATTGTCTATCAGGAGCAGGTAATGCAAATTGTGCGTCAATTGGCAGGATATACACTGGGCAGAAGTGATTTAGTAAGACGAGCCATGTCCAAGAAAAAAACTTCAGTTATGGAGCAGGAGCGAAAAAACTTTGTCTACGGAAATGAAGCAGAAGGTGTTCCGGGTTGCGTACATAGAGGGATTTCTGAAAAAATTGCCAATAAAATTTTTGACGATATGATTGATTTTGCCAAATATGCTTTTAATAAGTCTCATGCGGCGGCATATGCAGTTGTTTCTTATCAGACTGCTTACTTAAAGTATTATTATCCGGTGGAATTTATGGCGGCATTAATGACTTCGGTTATGGACAACACCAGTAAGGTATCGGAGTATATTTTAACTTGCAGGCAGATGAATATAGGGATTCTGCCACCGGATATCAACTCCAGTGAAGGTACTTTTACAGTAGAGGGAAATAATATTCGTTTTTCTTTATCTGCTATAAAAAGTGTGGGAAAACCTGTAATTGAGGCGATTGTATCAGACCGTGAGTCCTATGGTTCCTTTAAAACTTTAAAGGAGTTTTTTGAGAGAACTAATGGGGTAATCAATAAACGTGCAGTGGAAAATTTTATCAAGGCAGGAGCTTTTGATACTTTTGAGGGAACCAGAAAGCAATTTATGATGGTTTATGTGCAAATTATGGATAGTATCAGTCAGGAGAAAAAAGCTTCTTTGGCAGGGCAGATGAGCCTGTTTGATTTTGTGGGGGAAGAAGAAAAAAAATCCTACGAAGTGAAAATGCCCGAGGCGGGAGAATATTCAAAAGAGATGATGCTGGCATTTGAAAAAGAAGTGTTGGGGGTTTATATTAGCGGACATCCGCTGGAGGAGTATGAGGCTGTTTGGAAGAAAAATATTTCAGCCTATACCAGTGATTTTTTGCCGGATGAGGAAACTGGACTTCCAAAGCTTTTGGATGGACAGAAGGTTATTGTTGGTGGGATGATTACAGAAAAAACGATTAAGTATACCAAGAATAATAAAACTATGGCATTTTTGACTCTGGAAGATTTGGTGGGAACTGTGGAAGTAGTTGTTTTTCCGAGAGATTATGAGGTCAATGCGCCCCTTATGGAGAAAGATACCAAGGTATTTATTACCGGTAGAGTGAATCTGGAAGAAGAAAAACCAAGCAAGCTTATATGTGAAAAAGTGGTTGCATTTGGCGAGTTACCTAAGGAACTGTGGATACAGTTTGAAGATAGGGGAGACTACGACAGTAAGGTGGAGGGTCTTTATAAGGAACTTAAGAAATATCCGGGTAAGGATAAGGTGGTACTTTATATTAGGAATCCCAAGGCATTAAAAAGGTTACCTCAGAGTTTAGATGTGACGATTTCTGAATCCTTTTTGGAAGAACTGTATGTAAAATATACAAAAGACAATGTAAAAGTTGTGGAAATGAACGTTGAAAAACAAAAGAAAATGCATTAAACTTTATTGTGTCAAAAGAGGTAGGGAAACTGTCTTTAAAGGCAGGTGGATATAAAAAGTATGGAGGAAGAAAGATGTCAGAAAATAAGCAGATTAAAACAATCGGTGTTTTAACCAGTGGTGGAGATGCACCGGGAATGAATGCGGCAATTCGTGCCGTGGTAAGAAGAGGTCTTAGTTACGGTGTAAAAATGAAGGGAGTCCGTCAGGGATATGAAGGTTTGTTAAATGATAATATTATCGATTTGCAGGCTAAGGATGTATCTGACATTATTCAAAGAGGAGGAACTATCCTTTATACAGCAAGATGTGCAGAAATGAGAACTTTAGAGGGACAGCAAAGAGCGGCAGAAGTATGTAAACAGCATGGTATCGACGGATTGGTTGTTATCGGTGGAGACGGTTCCTTTGCAGGAGCACAAAAGTTGGCAAATTTAGGAATCAATACCATCGGTGTTCCCGGTACTATTGACCTTGATATTGCATGCTCCGAATACACTATCGGTTTTGATACAGCGGTAAATACAGCTATGGAAGCGATTGACAAAGTTCGTGATACTTCCACTTCTCATGAAAGATGTAGTATTATCGAAGTTATGGGAAGAAACGCAGGCTATATAGCACTTTGGTGCGGTATTGCCAATGGGGCTGAGGATATTTTGCTGCCGGAAAAATATGATTATGATGAGCAAAAGATTATCAATAACATTATTGAAAACAGAAAAAAAGGGAAAAAACACCATATTATTATTAATGCAGAGGGTATTGGTCATTCCAGCGCTATGGCAAAACGTATTGAAGCTGCAACAGGGGTAGAGACAAGGGCTACCATCTTAGGACACATGCAACGTGGTGGAAATCCAACCTGTAAAGACCGTGTGTATGCTTCTATTATGGGAGCTATGGCGGTAGATCTTTTGATGGAAGGAAAGACAAAGCGCGTTGTTGGCTATCAAAATGGAGAATATGTGGACTTTGATATTAATGAAGCTTTGGCTATGAATAAGGGGATTTCTGAGTACCAGTATGAAGTAAGTCAGTCTTTATCAAAGAACTACAAAAAATCATAAAGATAAGAAAAATCAGCCAAAACCAGTCGGATTTATGTTCGACTGGTTTTTAGCTAAGGATAAACTATAAGGAGTATAGATTCATCAAAGAGACTATGAAAAGTAAAAAATTAACGTCAACACAGTATGTTGCAGTGGGCTTTTTGCTTCTGATTGTGGCAGGGAGCATTCTGCTGTCACTGCCTGTGGCAAGTGCAGCGGGAGAAAAGACTACCTATATAGATGCCTTATTTACAGCAACTACATCTGTCTGCGTGACAGGATTGGTTACTGTAACAACAGCTACGCATTGGAGTCTTTTTGGAAAAGTTGTAATATTGATTTTAATTCAGTTTGGAGGGCTTGGCATTGTATCCTGCCTGACCATAGGTATGTTGGTTGTCGGTAAGAAAATCGGGATTACAGGCAGAAAGTTTATTAGAGAAGCCTATAGTTTCGAGAATATTGCAGGCGTTGTGACTATGATGAAGAGGATTGTCATAGGAACTTTTTTGGCGGAAGCCTTGGGGGCATTTTGCTACAGTTTTATCTTTATTCCTGAATTTGGGGTGTGGAGAGGCTTAGGACAGAGTATCTTTACCTCTATATCGGCTTTTTGTAATGCGGGCATTGATATTTTAGGAGATAATAGTCTGGAATTTTACAAGATAAATCCAATGATTAATATCACAACGATGTGCCTGATTATTAGCGGAGGCATTGGTTTTGTGGTATGGTGGGACTTAAAAAAGACTTTTTTAAAAATCAGGAGTAAGGGGCTTTCCTGGACACGTTTTTGGACTTATCTGGAATTGCACTCTAAGCTGGTTTTGCTAATGACAGGTATTTTGATTTTGGGTGGAGCCATTGTCTTTTTTCTGACAGAATATAGTAATCCTGATACCTTTGGGAATTTGTCTTTTGGTGGAAAAATTATGGCGGCATTTTTTCAGTCAGTAACGACCAGAACTGCCGGTTTTGCTACGGTAGATCAAGGGGCGCTTAGTGATTTTTCCGCTTCATTTGCTCTGATTTTGATGTTTATAGGAGGCTCACCCTTAGGGACTGCCGGTGGAGTAAAGACAACAACAATACTCCTACTCATTTTCTTAATGAAAGCTTATTTAAAGAATGAAGAACATGTGGAAGCTTTTGATAGGGAAGTACCGTCGGATAATTTAAAAACAGCTATGGTCATTTTGTTTGCGGCATTGGGAGCTTCTATTTTAGCTATTAATTTAATGACTCTGGTAACAGATTTTTCCTATTTGGATATTGCTTATGAAACAATTTCAGCTTTGGCGACGGTGGGACTTACGAGGGGAATTACTCAAAACCTGCCTTTACTTGCTAAGGTGTTTATGATTATTTGTATGTACATAGGGAGAATAGGTCCCGTGACGCTAATGATGGCAATTGCGGCAAAAAAGAGCAGGCCGGGAAATATAAGAAAAGTAAAAAAACGCGTATATTTGGGCTAGAAAGGATAAAGAATGAAAACAAAACAGTATGCAGTAATAGGGCTCGGTGTCTTTGGGGCCAGCTTGGCAAAATCCTTGGCGGAGAGCAATTGTGAAGTGATAGCGATAGATCGTGATTCTATAAAAGTAGAAGAAGTAGCAGATTACGTAACTTTGGCTGTGACGGCGGATGTAACAGAGCCGGGAGTTATGAAAAATCTTGGAATTTCCAAGATGGATGCGGTTATCATTGCTATAGGGAGAGATATGGAAGCGAGTGTTTTGGCAACAGTCCTTGCTAAAGAAGAAGGTGTACCCGTGGTTTTAAATAAGGCAGTCAGCGAGATTCATGCCAAAATTCTAAAAAAAGTGGGCTCTGATAGGGTGGTATTTCCGGAAAAAGATATGGGAGTTGATGTGGCAAAAAGACTGATAAGCAGTCATCTGGTCG